>JBGQIG010000043.1:0-12687 GCA_041498365.1 Terriglobia bacterium
GAAGCCTTCTGGCGGATGCTTTGCCGCAGTCTCTCGCCTGACTCGGACTCGTTGGTCATCACCTGCATGTAGAACCAGAGGAAGTGGCGCATTTGATCGAGGGCGGATTTCAGAACCTGGAGTGCGTCCATTTCAGGCAACTGGCTGAGGGCTTCCATGAGTTCCGGATCGCTGGGCGCCTCCATGGCGGCGCAGTTGAGTTGGCGTTGAATCGCGCGCAGGTCCTCGGTCACGCGCAGAATCCGGATGTGGATTTCCTCCAGGTAGTTTTCTCTTTCCATGGGCTCCGGCTCTCTTGAGATCAGGACAACTCACCATCTCACTCACCACTAACAGCGGCCAGATGTCCCATGTGCATGCGCTTTGGTAATTCATGTTGTTACTTTGGTCTCGAGGGGGGATTTGCCAGCGCCAACTCAGGCCGCTGCCGCCTTCGAAATGCCACCCAGGACGCGGATTTGCGGAACCTCTACAATGTGCACCCCCTGGGCAGGGGTTTCGACGGCATGCAGCAGCGCCTGGACCATCTGTTCCAACGTAACCAGTCCCAGACGTTTGGCCCCTTCGCGGGTCGAGGGGAACCATTCCATCAGCTTGTACATGGGCAGGAGCAGGTACGGCCATCGGTGACCTGGTCCGAGGACGTACCACGGACGGAGCACAGTGGCGTTCATCCCGCTTTGGCGAATCAAGGCTTCACATTGCGACCTTACTTCGATGTAGGCCTTCATCATGGGTGCGGGATGGGCCACGCTGACGTATACGAAGTGCCGCACGCCGGCGCCTCTGGCCGCTTGAATCGCACCCCGGCCAGCAGCCAGATCGACGCTGCGGAATTCTGCAGCCTTCGACGGATTAGGATGCGAAACTCCCACCAGTTGAACGAAAGTATCGGCCGGCTTGATCTGTCCAGCGTAGGTGTTGCCGTCCAAGGCATCGCCGAAAACCAGCTGGCAGCCCGGTGGAAGCTTTTGCTCCGAACCCCTACGTACCAGCGCTCGCACCTCGTGCCCTCGCTCGAGGAGCAGGCCGATGAGCGAACGTCCGACGTATCCGGTTCCGCCCGCTACAAAAACGCAATGACGCTGCGCATCCATTGAGAGCTACTGCATCACCTGCTCGATCCCTATAAATCCATACGCAGAACGAGGGCAGGAGGATTCTCCCTGAACCGGCTTGTCAGCGCAAGTACAGCATCTCCTCAGACGGCTAAAGCTGGCTGGCGATGGCTGACAGCTGCATCTCTGTGATACAAACACGGCTTGCCGGGAACCCCACAATCCAGCCTGGTGCGAGCCATTGGACGATGGAGTCTGGCGGCACTGGTGGTCAACTCCGTTATCGGCAGCGGGATTTTTGGCTTGCCTTCCGAGGTCGCGAGACTTATCGGAGGGGCGAGTGCCTGGGCAGTCCTTCTGGCGGGAGCGGCCGCCGGTGTCATCATGGCCTGCTTCGCCGAAGTGGCTTCACAATTCACTCAGGCAGGAGGTCCTTATCTTTATGTTCGTGCCGCCTTCGGTCGCCTGGTCGGAATCGAAATGGGCTGGATGCTTTGGTTGGTGCGACTGGCCGCACCTGCAGCTACCACCAACCTGTTTGTAATCTACTGCGGTGAGTTCTGGCCACACGCCACAAAGCCACTCCCGCGATTTCTCATCTTGACCTTCCTGTATGGTCTTCTAACGTTGATCAATTATCGTGGCGTGCGAGCCAGCACGCTGGTCAGCAATGTTTTCACCGTGGCGAAGCTGGTGCCGCTGTTTCTTGTGGCTATCGCGGGTGTTTTCTATCTGATGGGCGGCCACAAGGCATCGCCGTTAATGCCTGCCGGCGCAGGAGCAGCCGCCTGGCTGAAAGCTTGTTTGCTGCTCGTTTTCGCCTATGGAGGCTTTGAAACCGCGCTCACGCCGTTGGGAGAGGCCAAGAATCCCCGGCGTGACGTAGCCTTTGCTCTGTTCGTATCGCTGATCACATGCACTCTGCTGTACGCGGCGATTCAGTGGGTGGTCATCGGAATTCTGCCTGATCCCGGGCACAGCGAACGCCCATTGGCGGATGTGGCCCGGCTCGCGCTCGGGCCTGGCGGCGCCGCTTTCGTGTCGGTGGGTGCGCTCATTTCGGTGTATGGCTATCTCAGCGCAAACATGCTCGGCGTGCCCCGCATCACCTTCGCGCTTGCAGAGAACGGAGACTTCCCGTCCATCTTCGCGGCGATTCATCCCCGGTTCCGTACTCCTTATGTTTCGATTCTTGCCTTCGCCCTTTTGAGCTGGCTGCTCGCACTTCTGGGTAGCTTCACCTGGAATGCGACGCTCTCAGCAGTGGCAAGACTCCTTTACTACGGGTTGGTTTGTGCAGCCTTGCCCGTATTTCGGCGCAAGCAGCCCGGAGCCGCTATGTTTCGCCTTCCAGGAGGAAGCTTTTTCGCGGTGCTGGGCACCGGAATTTGTCTGGGACTGATCGCCGGGGTAAACCTGAGCGGATCATTGATCTTGCTCGCCACTGGATTTGTTGCACTGGTCAATTGGCTGATGGTCCGCAAGCGAGGCCCCGGTGAACTCGCTGCCACGCGATGAGTAGCGTCGGCATCTTGCCCTCGGCGCGGCGGGCGAGACGCCCGCCGGACAGCCTCCGGGACGGCGTCGCTCCTCATTCTTGTGTTCGGGTCCATACCGACTGGCGGCGGCCCCGGCGCATTATCTTGCCGATCGTCGTACGATTGAACGAAACCTCGGAGGGACCTTGCCCCAGCGAAATCGGATTAGCCTGCTCCTTTTGGCGGTCGTCACTTCCCTATCGCTTTTCGCCCAGCGCGAACCTGTTCTCAAGCAGATTGATCTTCCGCATCCCTACTACTACCGCGAAATGTATCTGCCCCAGCTCACGACCGGGCCCGGTTCGGTGGCGTGGGCGCCCGATTCCGGCAGCGTGGTTTACTCCATGGCAGGAGCTCTGTGGCGACAGAAGCTCGACTCTGCTGTCGCGGAGCAATTGACTGGCGGCCCCGGCTATGACTACCAACCCGACTGCTCACCCGATGGACGCTGGGTTGTGTACGCGTCGTACGTCAAAGATGCGGTTGAACTCTGGGCTCTGGATCTTGAAACCAGGCGCACGCAGCAACTAACGCCGGGTGGGGCGGTCAACGTTGAGCCGCGTTTCTCGCCGGATGGAAAGCGCATCGCTTTCGTTTCCACTTCGTTCAATGGGCATCTCCACATCTTTGTTGGGCAATTCAGCGCCGGGGAACTGAAGGATGTCCGGCGCCTTACCGGAGAAAACCGCAGCCAGTTGGTTCGCTACTACTACAGCCAGTTCGATCATGAAATCAGTCCAGTGTGGTCGCCCGATGGAAAGGAAATTGTTTTCGTTTCGAATCGCGGCCACATCTACGGAACGGGTGGTTTCTGGCGCATGAAAGCGGAGCCTGGTGCCGAAGCGCATGAGATTCACTACGAAGAAACGGCATGGAAGGCGCGTCCCGATTTTTCTCCGGATGGCAAGCGCCTGGTGTACGCGTCGTATCTGGGGCAGCAATGGCACCAGCTCTGGGTGATGCCGTCCCAGGGTGGCGACGCATTCCCACTCTCCTACGGTGATTACGACAACGTAGCGCCGCGCTGGTCGCCGGATGGAAAGCGGATCGCCTTCATCTCTAATCGCGGCGGTAATATTTCTTTGTGGACGCAGGATGTGCCCGGCGGCGCGCAGACGCAACTCATTTCCAAGGAAAAGCACTACCTGAAACCGATGGGCCAGCTGAGTATCGCAGTGCTGGACCAGGCAGGACACTCGATGCCGGCACGGATCTCCGTGGTGGGTGAGGATGGCCGCGCTTACGCTCCCGACGACGCGTGGATGCACGCCGATGACAATTTTGTCCGTTCCGAGCGTCCTTTTGAAGCTCATTACTTCCACACTTCCGGCAATGTGGAGCTGACACTACCGGCGGGACGCGCCGACGTGGAAGTGATGAAGGGTTTCGAGTACCGATTCGAGCGACAAACTGTGACCGTCAACGCGGGGCAGAAATCAAGCCTGACGATTCATTTGAAGCCGCTAGGTCTTCCCAAGGAAGCGGATTTCCAGTGGGTCAGCGGAGATGTGCATGTCCACATGAATTATGGGGGCACGTATCGCAACACGCCCGGCAACCTGGTAGCGCAGGCCGCGGCGGAGAATCTGCAGATCGTTGAAGACCTGGTTGTCAACAAGGAACAGCGCATTCCCGACATCGCATATTTCAGTACCAGGCCCGATCTGGCTTCGACCGCCAGCAATCTGTTGCTGCATGGGCAGGAGTTTCACACCAGCTATTGGGGACATCTGGGGTTGCTGAACCTCACGCGAAACTTTCTCCTGCCGGGTTATGTCGCGTATCCCAATACCGCTGTAGCCAGCCTTTTCCCTGCCAACGCCATGATTGCCGATATGGCGCACGAGCAGCATGCACTCGTGGGATACGTTCATCCTTATGAGTCAGTTCCCGATCCTGCGAAAGACTCGTCACTGACGCATGAACTGCCGGTTGATTTGGCGCTAGGCAAAGTCGACTACATCGAGGTGGTCGGGTTCGCTGACCACAGATCGACGGCGGAGGTCTGGTACCGGCTGCTGAACTGTGGATTCCGATTGCCCACTGCCGCCGGAACCGATGCCATGGCCAACTTTGCTTCCCTGCGCGGACCTGTGGGCCTGAATCGCGTTTACGCCCGTGTTCCTGCGGGTCCCCTAGACCATGATGCCTGGCTGGATTCGCTGAAGCATGGCCGTACCTTTGCGACCAATGGGCCCTTGCTGGGATTCTCTCTCGGGGGCCGACATGTCGGTGACGACCTGCGTTCGCCGGCGGGCGAGCACAAAGTAAAGCTCACCGCGTGGTTGCGTTCTTTTGTTCCCGTCGATCATCTGCAGGTGATCTGCAACGGCGAAGTAGTACGCGACTTGAAGTTGAACGGCGACCGAGAGACGGCAAATGTGGAAGACACGATTCCGGTTTCACGCAGCGGCTGGTGCCTGCTACGGGCCTGGAGTGAGAAGGCTGAACATCCCGTGCTGGATCTCTATCCTTATGCTACGACCAGTCCGATCTATGTGACCGTTGCGGGCTCAAACCCAAAGCCCATCGAGGACGCGGCTTATTTCATTGCATGGATTGATCGCTTAACAGACGCGGCGAAGTCGAACCGCGATTGGAACACGGACACAGAGAAGAACGCGGTGCTGGAGATGCTCGCGTCGGCTCGGAAGGTTTACGAGCAGATGCAGAAATGATTTGAAGCCTCTGTGTCCTCTGTGCCCTCCGTGGTCCAAATGATCTTTGTAAACCACAGAGGACACCGAGGGCACAGAGGAAATCGACTAGATCCCCGCCGCCGCTGCTTCGCGCTCCATCTGCAGAATGATTTTCTTGCGTTCCACTCCCCAGCGATAGCCCCCCATGTCGCCATCGGTCCGGACCACGCGGTGACAGGGGATAGCCACGGCTACTGGATTGGTGGCGCAGGCGCGAGCCACAGCCCGGGTGGCTGTGGGCTGGCCAATGGCTTTTGCCACCTGGCCGTAGGAGCGAGTCGCCCCGAAGGGTATGGATTGCAGATACGTCCACACCCGGCGCTGGAATGCGGTTGCCTGAATATCGAGGGGCAGGGATGAGTTTAGCCGTTGGCCATGCATCTGCCGGAGCAGGTCCTGTTTCCAGGTCTGCATGGCTGCGTCATCGCGCCGCCGGACAGCGAAAGGAAATTCATGTTTGATACCGTGCTCCAGTTCGTCGTCGGAGTCAGCGAACTGAATGGTGCAGATGCCCTTGTCGGTGGCCGCGATCAGCATCCGCCCCAGAGGAGAATCGGTACAGGTGTAACGGATGGACGCGGCGACCGCCCCACGGCGATATTTGTCGGGAGTCATGCCTAGTTGCGAAGCGGTGCGCTCGTATAGACGACTGCTGGAGCTGTAGCCGGCGTCATACATAGCTCGGGTCACCGAGTGCCCTGCCTGCAGGTTACGCTTGAGCTGGTTCATGCGGCAGGAGTCGGCGTAAGCGCGTGGCGAAATACCGAGGGCGGCCTTGAACGAGCGCTGCAGGTGGAACGGACTCTGCCGGAAGGCCGACCCCAGGCGGGTCAGCGTAATCGGTTCATCCAGGTGTTGCTCGATATAGCGGCAGACAGCCTTGACCATTTCCGCCTGCTTGTTGCCGCCGATCGCCTTGGGGCGACAACGCAGGCAGGCACGATAGCCGGCTCCCTCGGCTTCATCCGGCGTGCGGAAGAAAGTAACGTTTTCCCTTCGGGGACGCCGCGATGGGCAGGACGGCCGGCAATAGACTCCGGTTGAGGAGACGGCAAAGACGAACGTGCCGTCCCGATTGGCATCGCGATCCAGCACTGCCTGCCACCGGTTGTCGTTGCTGGGCGCCATGTCGCTCGCTTCAGTCAGATTGAGTATCGCATTGGTTGTCATAATGGCCAAAGCTTAAGCCTGCGCTGTAGCGTGGACTATCCGGATCTTGCGGTCAAAGTGATTTTCTGGGTTATGCTGATCCGACAGTGAAACATATACTGGGTTTTGCGGCTGTTATCTTGCTTCCTTTCCATATGATGAGTCAGTCCACGCAGCCGTCGCAGTGCGCTACCCAAGTCTCAGAGATTATCGCCTCCCACGTTGCCCGTGAAGTCGGTCTGAACGCGGGACACCCTGCGGCTGAGTGGCAGGGTGCCAAGGCAATCACTTTTTGCTCCGATTGGCAGGGGAAAAATCCTGACGACCAACGCGAAACCCAGGTCCGAGTATTGTGGTCCCGGCAAACCCTGTATTTGAGATTCGAGTGCCGCTATCGCGAGCTGTATCTTTTCGAGGACTCCGATAGCAGCGGGCGTCGCGACCATTTGTGGGACCGCGACGTGGCGGAAGCGTTCCTCCAGCCTGATCCCGCGCGGGAGCGCCATTACCGGGAGTTCGAAGTGAGCCCCAACGGAATGTGGATTGATCTGGACATTTTCCCCGGAGGACTTTCGGATCTTGAAAGCGGCATGAAGAGGTCGGTGGTTTTGGATCAAGAGGCGCATCGATGGGCCGCGGAGCTAGCCATTCCCATGAAAGCGCTCACCCGGAACTTTGATCCAAACGCGATTTGGCGGGCGAACTTTTACCGGGTTGAGGGGACCAAAGAACCACGGGCCTACCTGGCCTGGCAGCCAACTCGTACGCCCGAGCCAGATTTCCACGTGCCGAGCGCTTTTGGGAAGCTGCGGTTTGCCGCGCCGATCCCGTATTAGAGTAATATCAGTCTCGGTTTTCACGCGGTCGCATCTCCCGTTGAATGGAGGAATGATTCATGAAGGAACGTGTTGCTCTGGCGGTGGTGATTTTCGCTTCTCTGCTGCTTTCGGCCCAACAGCCCAAGCCCGGGGTGCTCAGCGCCGATGACCTCAAGAAGGTGGCTCCCGCAACCTATTTTTTCCGCGGGCAATCGGCCCCGACACAACTGCGCAATTCGGCCGGTTTCAGTATGCCGGACGGGAAGCTGGTCATCGCCGGACTGGTGGATACGTCTGGCTATGCCGCCGACGTGCAGGCTAAGTATCAGGGATTTCTGATCACGGAAGTGAAGCTCAACATCGAGGGGTCTGACCTGGGTCCGGGGCAGTATGGTTTTGGCTTTTCAAAAGAAGGAAAGTTCCTGGTGATGGACGTGGGCGCCAACGACGTGTTAAGCGTGGCCGCCAAGCTGGACGACAAGCTTCCGCACCCAGTGCCGCTGAAGGTCGTTGCAGATGGAGGGGCGTACCGGCTATACGACGGCAGAAAGTGGGTCAGCTTGAAGGCGGAGTAGTCGCGGGGGCCGGATTCTAGTGAGCCAAAGGTTGCAGCCGTCCCAGCAATGCCGAGATGCCGGCACGTTTGCGCAGCTCGCCAAGAACTGCCTGCGCCGCATTCTGATAGGTCTTGCTGGGATCAGAGGGATCGGCCCACACCGCTTCGTAAACTACCTGCGTAGCGTCCTTCACGTCCATGTGCAGAGCCGCCTCCAACAGGTCCACTCGTTCCTGCAAGCGGACATAGCAACTCTGGCACACAGCAGCAGGCTCGGACGCCCCCTGATGGTTTTCGTCCAGACTGCAGCGGAAACTCTCCACCGCGTTGATTTGCGTATGTGAAGCGTAGACCTGGGACTTGAACTCCCGCAAAAAGCGTTCGCGTTCCGCTTCCAGAGCCGCTTCGTCGGGCACGGGACCGACAGAGGGCTCGCTGTCATCCCCGACGGAGGCAGGGACCGCGCCGGCTGTCGGCAACACCCGTTCTTCGGCTTTGCAGACCGGGCAGGCGGAGAGATCTGCGGCGTAATACGTCTTGCATTTGGCGCAGGGCAGACCATATCCGCTCCGCCGCGGTCCGAGCTGCATCGCGTCGGGGAAATTTCCAACCACAGAACCCGGACGATGAAATCCGGTATCACTGGGGAGAACGGCTGGCGTGACCGAGCTAAGTTCGCCAGGCTGCGACGGCGGCATGGAATTCATGGGTTACTCCCGACAGCGAAAAACTCATTTCGCGCTACATCCGAAAACATTCTAGGTCCGGTCGGCCGGTTCGCCGATGCACGTTAGTTCATGTGACCCACTGTCCGAAAGTGCACATAGTCTTAGAATCAAGATTAGCCATGGAGATGAAAAGAATCGCGTTTCGGGCTCGCCTACTTCCCGTTTCGGAACTTCGAGGGATTCCAAATCGAGCCACGGGTCTAGTGACTAACGCACGGTGGAAGCCTTCATGAGCTTGAGAAGCTCCTGTTTGCGAATGCGATAGAGGCCTTGCGCAGGCTCCAGGCGGGCGGCGGTCTCCAGTTCGGCGAGAGCGTCGTCGTAACGCCCCAGGCTCATCAGGCAGGCGGAAAGATAATAGTGATTGTTAGCGGTTGGCTGAAGGCGCACGGCTTGGCGAAACTCGGTTTCTGCCGCTTTGAAGTCCTCTCCCTTGAAGAGGGCGGTCGCCAGGTAGTGATGGGTCAAGGGCGAATCCGGGTCCAGCTGGACCGCAAAGCGCAGCTCTCGCACCGCCTCAGATTGCCGGTTCACCAGGAGAAGGGCTTGGCCCAGGTAACGGTGCTCGTCGGGACTGTTGGGATTCTGCAAGATCGCGAGCCTGAGCTCCACAATCGCGGCTTCGTAGTCGCGCTTGGACATCAGCGCTCGAGCCAGACAACCATGACCACGCTGCCAACCGGAATCCATGCGGAAAAGCTCCCGGAACTCGGTGATGGCGGCATCGTAATCTTCCTTGTCGCAATAGGTGTTGCCAAGATTGTTGCGGATAGCAGACTCTTCCGGCGCCAGGCGCTTGGCTTCGAGGTATTCGGCAACTGCGCCGTCGAAACTTCGCAGGTCGTGCAAAAGCATTCCCAGATTGTTGTGAGCTTCCCAGAGGCGCGGGTTCAATGCGATCGCTTTGCGGTAGGCGGCTGCGGCTGCATCGATGTCGCCCTTGTCGCGCAGAGCAATTCCCATATCGTAGTAAACGTCGGCGCTGTCGGGCTGGCGGGCCAGCGACTCGCGGAACGCGTGGATCGCCGCCGAATACTTGCCATTGGCGTACAAACCAAGGCCCAGAAAGCGATAGGCCTCGGCATTCCCGGGATCGATGCTGAGGGCGGTGCGCGCCTCGGCTATGGCCCCGTCACCATCGTCAGAGCGGTAGAGCAGATAGGCCAGCCGGCTGTGAATATCGGAAAGACCAGGCATCAGCGCTCGTGAATTCTCGTAAGAATCTGAGGCTTCGTCCCAATCGTTTTGCTGCTGGCGAACATAGCCCAGGGCAAAATGCAAGGCCGCGTTGCGGGGGTCAGCCGTGATCAGCCTCTGCAAAATGGATTGCGCTTCCTGGTACTTCTTCTGCTGAATCAGCTCGCCGGCGCGAGCCAGCGGAGCCGGACAACCGGCAGCATCGACGCTGCCGGGACCCGGATGAATGGCACGCAAGGTCTGGATCAGAGTCGGTTCCGCCCCCGCCGTCACCAAGGACTTGGACGTAGCCGCATCGAGCGTGAAGGCAATTCCTCGCTGATGCGCCAGCCGGTTAAGCCGTTGGCCGGACATTCCGCCCGCGGTCCAGGCCATCAATTGGGTGCAATTTACCGGGATCGGACCATCCTGCTGCGCACCAGTAGACACTGCGAAGAGGATAACCAGCGGAAAGAGAAGGGCCGGACGGCGCACACCAACTCCTTTGCCAGCGCTTGATGGTCACTGGCTGGTAGTTGGCAACATAGAACCCCGGAGTGCCGTAGGGTAGGTCACGAAGGTAAGTGGCCTTTGGCCCGCCAACCTTGACCGGCGGGCAAGTTGACGTAAGTACCCGCTTTCGATACTGTTGGCTTGCCGCCAGTTCAGAAGCGGTGGAGGAGTTCTTATGTTGGAAGGCCTGTTTCAGCCGATGCATCTGCTGGTGATCTTTTTCGTCGCTCTATTGGTGTTCGGCCCCAAGAAACTACCCGAACTGGGAAAGGGCATCGGCGAAGGCATTCGGGCCCTGAAGAACGGCATGAACGGCGTGAAAGAGACATCCGCGGAGCAGGCAAGCTCCGAAGTCAAAAGCGCGCCAGCGGACCTGTCCAATAGGAACAGCTGACTTTCCCCGCCTTAGTCACCCACTCCAGACTGTGACCGTCTGCCGGTCCGCCCTGGGAAGTTTGGGTCGCCAGGTTTTGCTCTCACCGACCATATTTCATATGATTCTCTGGTCTTCGCAACCCAAGCGGAGGACTGTAAGAATAAATGACGCACACAGTCGGTGACCTCAGCTGTTGATCCTCTTCTTCTTCGATAGATGCGACATTTACGAAACTTTACGGTTGTTGACCGAGTTTTTACTCCAGGTGCGGGGTGGGCGGTGTTGAATGTATTAATGGTTGAAGTAATTTATTGGAACATCTGCGAATGAGATGCCGCACCCCAGTCGAATGGGGCGTCCCAACGTTTTCTGGTTCGAGGACGTGGGTCATCGCCATGCAGCAAATCTTAGTCCTGCTGCTGGTTGCGGCGAGCTCAGTGGCACAAAACGTGGCCTCGGCCCCGACTTTTTCGATCACTGGTGTGGTGAAATCGGGGAGCACACCCATTCCGGGAGCGACGGTCACTGCGATCAACTCCTCCACAAATGAAAAAACCGCAACCTCTACGGACCTGAATGGGACCTACACGGTCCGGGTACCTGCCCAGGGAAAGTATCAACTGCGCGTCGAAATGCCTGCATTCGCCCCCAGCACCAGAGAAGTGATGCTCAATGACACGAGTGCTCATGCCGACCTTGAGTTGACCTTGCTATCGCGGACGCAGCAGGCCGCACACAATGAGCAACGTCGGGAAGCCAGATCCGGCCGGGGATTCCAGAGCCTGGCGGTCATGCAAGGCCTGGCCGAGGCCACCAACGGTAACGGGGGAGACCAGATCGTGCCTTCAGGAATGCCCGTGCCAGGTATTGCGCCGGATGTCGCCACCGAATCCGTGTCAATTTCCGGCAACACCTCGGGCGTGGGCATGTTCGGCATGAGCACCGATGAACTGGACCAGAGGATGCGGGAGGGTCGGGACCAACTGGGCGGGTTCGGTGGAGGCCCGGGCGGAGGCGGTCCTGGAGGCGGCGGCCCGGGCGGCGGGTTCGGAGGCTTCGGTGGTGGAGGAGGACGCGGCGGGCCCATGGTTCTGGGTGGTGGCAGAGGCAGATTTGACATCAATCGGCCGCACGGCTCGGTCTACTACTCGGTCGGCGATTCCGCCCTGGATGCGGCGCCCTACGCCCTCACCCAGAGCCCGGTCGGAAAGGCCGGCTACTTGAGGCAGCGTTTTGGCGCCTCAATGGGCGGGCCGCTGAACATTCCGGGTATCTACAAGGGCGGGAACAAAACCTTTTACTTCGTGAATTACAACGGATCCCGGGGCAATTCGCCCTTCGACGCCTTCTCCTTCGTACCCACGCTCGCCGAGCGCAGCGGAGACTTTTCCGGAGCGACGGGAATTCAGCTCGTCAATCCCGGCACCGGACAGCCAATTCCGGGCAACAATTTTCAAAATGCCGGACTGACGATCGACCCGATTGCTCAAGGTCTATTGCCGTACATTCCTTTGCCCAACGTCACCGGAGCCGCGCCCGATGCGCCGAATTTTCATTTCGTTACCTCGACGCTCAACGACAGCGACGACCTGAATATCCGCCTGAACCAGGCTCTGGGGAGCGCCACGAACGGCGAAGGTCAACGGGGACGGCGCGGGCCGCGAAATAACTTGAATGCAGGTTTCCATTACCGCTCGGCCAGTGCGAACCTGACCAATCCCTTCCCCAGCGTCGGAGGCAATACCAACACTCGCAGCTTCGACGTGCCGATCGGGTATGTGCGCACCTTCGGTAAGCTCATCAACAACGCCCGCTTCGACTTCAATCGTTCGCGGATTCGTACTCAGAACCTTTACGCTTTCAACCAGGACATCACTGGCGCCCTAGGCATCAACGGCGTTTCCACGAATCCCTTTGACTGGGGTTTACCCAACTTTTCGTTTACGCATTTCGGCAGCCTCAACGACATTAATCCGCAACTGCTGCGCAACCAGACCTGGACCTTCTCCGACAGCATGATCTACAACCACGGGAAACATACGTGGCGCTGGGGTGGAGATTTCCGGCGGATCCAGA
>JBGQIG010000044.1:0-12378 GCA_041498365.1 Terriglobia bacterium
CGCGTGCCCCGCCAGTGTCTCGCGCTCCTTGCCTCCCACCAGAATTACTACGCGATTAATTCCGGGGATATTCGCCGCCAAAGTCTGCACCAGCGAAGCGACGGTGAGTTCTTCCACCAGAATGCCCGACCGATGGCCGTCGGCAAAAGCATCGTTGGCATCGATCACCGCCAGTCCCGGATCGACAAGATACACATCGCGGATCTCAGCTCCCGGGCCCAGCGGGTGGGAGGAGGACTTGTCCAGATACAGTCCAAGCAGGGCACGAAGCAACTCCTGCGCCCGCTCCTGGCGCCCCGCCGGCAACGGGATGCTCGCCGCCTGCGCCCGCAGCACGCCGGGGTCGTCGTAAGCGACGTAAAGCGTTACCTGCTCGGTCGGTCCCTGCACCGGCGCCGCAACCGGATGAGTGTACGCACCCGACGGCACGGCTTGTGCAACTCGGCCCTGCATGCGCCACACGTAGAGGCTCATACCCATCGCGAGTAAGAGCATGGCCGTGACGCCGAGAATCAGATGGCGCGGGATCATCGTGCGGTTCCCAACCTGTCGCGCACCGCTTCGATTCCCGCCGTCACCGATTCCGCCACCAGTTGTTGATAGGCGGGAGAATTCAGATCGGAAATCTTGCCTGCCGGTGGCGCGATCTCAATCGCTACCGCCGCTGCGGTGATGTTATTCAGAGGACGCAAAGGCGCGAGCAGGGAACGCACCCGGACTTCTCTTTTCCCAAACTCAGCTGCCAGGCTCGATTCCGCCGTCTGGCTGGCAGTACGAAACCCTGACTGCGCTGTGTTCCAATCCAGAAATGGCCCGTGGTTCTCGCCCCCAGCGGGGAGCAGCGCGGTGTACAACCGAGCTCCATCGCCCTGCGAAGCGGCATGCAGACAAATGTAGATGGTTGGGTGGGCCGCGTTGGTCAGATTTGCCCGCTGATCCAGGCTGAGAGTTATGTCTCCATCTCGCAATAAGAGAGTTGTGAGGCCGTGCGCCTGGAGCTCCTGCCGCAGACGTCGAGCGAACGCCAGTGTGACATCTTTTTCGGCTAGCTGGTCACTCAGGGCCGCCCCGCGCTCGTCGCCGCCGTGGCTTGCATCCACCACCGCGAAATATTGCTGGGAACTTGTAACTGCCGCCGGCGGCGCAACTCCAGGTTGGGCCTGCGAAGCCGGGCTCGCGGAGGGAGGCGCGGGCTGGGATGCGGGAACCTGCGCCACGTGGGTTGGGGCTTGTGGAGCAGGAGCAATGGTAATGGTTCGGCCGTCGTTGCTGAAGCTGGCAAACAGTGGAACCGGCCCCGTCACCGCGACCTCCGCCGCGCCGTTATTCTCCTGAAACGTGGCGGATGGAATGGTTGGGCTATCGAACGTCAGGGTCTGGGATCCCGGCGGAACCAGTGGCTCATGCGTGAACACCATGCGCAGCTTGCCCGGCTCCGTGGCGATCATCGGGTTTACCGGAGAGCTGAAATACATAACCAGGGTTGGAGGATTTGTCTTGTTCACTTGGGCGGTGAAATGGACCGCTACATTGCCGATAAACAATCGGCGCGCGTTTTCGTGGAAGTTTACCGGGGCGCCCAGAAAGCGCTGCATGAGTGTCGGCAACGAACTCAGGGGGACGAGCCCGCGTCCGTTTTCCAGCATGAACTTGGCGGGAAGATCGAAATCCTGTCCCTGGACTCGGGCTCGGGTCTTGCCATCGGTGAACGCCCCATCCAAATTGTTGTAACGGAGCCGCCAGACTCGGCCATCCATTTTGGCGGTCACCGACCCCAGCGACTGGAGCAGGTCGAGCAGGCCAACATAATCGGAGCCGCCGTGTTCTGTGACTGGGAGAGAGTAGTTGGCGCTGGCGGAATAAACCGAGAGACGTTTCGTCTCAGGCGCACCAGAAGCCACGACGGCGAGCAAGACTACCATCAAGGAGAGTCGCAAACCGCGGTGGGTCGTCAGGCGCAAAGCCAGAGTCTCCAAGTACGGGTGGAGCAGCGCTTCAGCGCTGCATTATGAACCACTTATGGCCGCGGCTTCAGCCGCCGAGGTACCTGAAACACATCTCTCGGCCATTCCTGAAGTCGCGTCCTCCGGAACCCACCCACGCGCGCGCGACCTCATTAAAAGCTACTCCAGCGCGTAAATCGTCAGGCCACTGAGCAGTTTGGGATAAAAGTCTGTGGACTTCTGCGGCAAAACCTCGCCGGCAAATGCAATGTCACGCACCTGCGCCATCCGGACCGGATTCATGAGAAAAGCCATATTGGCGGCGCCGCTCCTCACCTGTTCCATCGCCTCGCCGATGTCGCGTATATATCGGACGTTGGTTTGCTCGCGGATGCTTTCCTCCGAGATGCCCAGCACGTCTTCCAGCAAGAGCCTGTGCAGTTGTACAACATCGAGGGCCTGCTGGCGCAATGAGAACCCCGCGAAAATGTCGGAGACAACCAGCCTCGCCCGGTCGAGAAGAAAGACCCGGTCTGGGGTCACCGCCAGCAACGCCGTCCCCATCCGTCCGGCTTCACGCAGGATGACGGCGGCGCGGACCGCGTCAACCGACGGATCGACCTCCTCCACGCTGAAGTATTTGCTGGCTGCCTCGCGGAAAGTGGCGGAAGAAAACGACTGCAAGCCATGCACCACCCGATGGGTGGGCAAAATCACCAGCCCGGGGCTGTCCATGTTCACCAGGGTCATCATGGCAAACTCGTAAGGGGGGACGGCGGGTCCGGGCGACTGTCCCAGTCCTTTATCTCCTCCCGCGGCTCGTTGTTCGTTGCGGTAGTTGAGAGCGGTCTCATAGCGGTGGTGGCCGTCGGCGATCACCAGCTTTTTGTCACGCATCTTGCCCCGCACCAGGTTGACCAGGCTGGCATCGGCAATTTCCCACACTTGGTGCAACACTCCGTATTCGTCTCGAGTTTCAATATCAGGACCGTTTCGGGGCGCCAACAAACCCTCGATCTCACCGGCAGGATCGCTGTATAGCATGAAAAGCTGCCCAAAATGGGCGCGGGTGGCCCGTAATAGTTCCAGGCGGTCGGCCTTGGGTTTGGCCAGAGTCTGTTCGTGGCGGAACACCACGCCCGCCGAGTAGTCCTCGATCCGGCCCAGCGCGATGATGCCACGGCGCTCCAGTTCGGCCGTCCTGCCCGGCTCGGTAAAGCGCTGGACATAAAGGTAAAGTGAGGGTTCGGCGTCCTGCAGAAAAATGCCCTGCCGCCGCCAGTCCCGGAAAAATTGCGAGGCACGAGTGTACCTACTTTCTCCGGCATGGTCATTCGATTGCTGCTTCCCCAGGATGACCCGTACTAGGTTATGCGGGCTGGCTGCGTAGTAGCGATCCTGCATCTCAGGGGTGATCTTGTCGTAAGGCTGGGTCACGACTTGCGGAATGGAAACCCGGGCCGGGTCATAGCGGAGGGCGCGAAAGGGCTCGATATGGGCCATAGAGATTGAAACGGAAAGAGAATGAACCTGAAATTGTACAAGAGCTTTCTTCCACCCGGGCGGGGAGCGCCAGATCCGGTACTAATGCCGTTTGATTTTTGGGGTCCCAAATGAGAGGTGCCGGGTAGGTCGAGGGCAGTTCTTTGCGGTCTTGGCGTCGTCCTTTGCGATCTTTGCGGTTAAAGGGTTTGCCGCAAAACTCGCAAAGACTGCAAATGCTAAGCAAACCTTTGCACAGCCTGCGTCATCGCTAAGGCGCGAGAAAACATGACAGAAGCGTGACAACTCGATTTGTGAGCTATGGTACTATCACCAGCAATGAGGTAATTATGGCCCGCCGTCATGGGCGCGGGTCATCCCGCCCATCGAGCCAAGCCCGTCAGTCCCACTCGGCCCGACCCTGGACCCAGATACGCCTTCTGCTGCCTGGAGAGCATGCTCCTGCTGTTTCCACGCTCCTCTCCCTGATCCTGACTGCGATTCTCTGCGTGGTCCCGGCTGCCTGGGCGCAAAGCCCGGTGGATGATGTTCACGTCAACCCTCGCATCCAGCCTTCGCCGCCCCCCGAAAAACAGATCATGGATCCTTCCCTGAGGACCCACACCAAGCCTCTCAAAGTAGACGTAGATCTGGTGCTGGTGCCGGTTACCATTACCGACCCCATGAATCGCCTGGTCACCGGCCTGGACAAGGAAAATTTCACCCTCTTCGAAGGCAAAGATCAGCAGGACATTCGGCATTTTTCCAGTGAAGATGCTCCCGTGTCGCTGGGCGTAATCTTCGACATGAGCAGCAGCATGAGCAGCAAGATTGATCGGGCCCGTGAAGCGGTCGTGGAGTTCTTCAAGACCGCCAACCCGCAAGACGAGTTTTTCATGATCACCTTCGCCGACAAGCCGGAGGAGATTTCCGACTTTACCCAGTCCGTCGAAGAGATTCAGGGCAGGCTGGTGTACACGATCCCCAAGGGACGCACCGCACTGCTGGACGCCATCTATCTGGGTGTCAGCAAAATGAGGCAGGCGAAATTTCCCAAGAAAGCCCTGCTCGTCATCTCCGACGGCGGCGACAACCATAGCCGGTATACGGAAGGCGAGATCAAGTCGGTAGTGAAGGAAGCAGATTTACTGATGTATGCCATCGGCATTTACGACCGCTACATGTCCACTCCCGAAGAGCAGTTAGGCCCGGCCCTGCTCACTGATCTTACCGAACTCACTGGCGGGCGAGCTTTTACCATAGACAACCCGAATGACTTGGCCGACGTCTCTACAAAGATAGGGATCGAGCTACGCAACCAATATGTGCTCGGATACCGTCCAAAGAATGCAGCGCATGATGGCAAGTGGCGTAAAATAAAGGTGAAGCTTGTTCCACCTAAAGGTTTGCCGCCGCTGCGTGTGTATGCCAAGACGGGTTACTATGCTCCAACGGAATAGTCGTGTTGCGCTCCGGCTGATTGCCTTAATTTTGTTGAGCATAGGAGTCGGGGCCCAGAATACTCCCTCGCCAGAAGCTCCACCCCGAAGTTCCCAGCCGGCCTCTCCCCCTTCCAGCCAACCCTCAGCCCTGGGGCGGCAGTCGTCCCCCCAGGCGCCTCCACCAACGGAGCAGGAGCCCGGCACCGAACCCGGCGGTTTCGTGTTTCATGCCGACGTGCAGGAAGTATTGCTGCACGCTACTGTCATCGACGACAAGCAGCGCATGGTTACAAACCTCGACAAGAACGCTTTCACGGTTTTCGAGGATGGCAAGCCCCAGGTCATCAAGTCCTTCCGTCATGAAGACATTCCCATCTCGCTGGGTATTGTGATCGACAACTCCGGCTCCATGCGGGAAAAGCGCGCCAAGGTTGCCAAGGCCGCAGTCAATCTGGTACGCGCGAGCAATCCCCAGGATGAAGTGTTTGTCGTCAACTTCAGCGACGAGTATTTCCTCGATCAGCCCTTCACCAATAAAATCAATCTGCTGCAGGACGCCCTGGAAAAATACGAGACT
Source organism: Terriglobia bacterium (assembly GCA_041498365.1). Lineage (GTDB taxonomy): Bacteria > Acidobacteriota > Terriglobia > Terriglobales > Acidobacteriaceae > JAIQFF01. The sequence continues at coordinate 5,445 of JBGQIG010000044.1, forward strand.
CGCGGTGGAACAGCCCTATACGACGCCGTTGTGGCTTCGGCCGACGAGTTGAAACGGCATGGCAAATTGCAGAAGAAGATCCTGTTCGTCGTGACCGATGGCGAAGATGACGCCAGCCGGGAATCGCTGGAGCAGGCGGTGCGAAGGTTGCAGGAAGAGAATGGACCCACGGTGTATGCCATCGGAGTATTGAGCGATGAAAGGCAGAGACGGGCAAAGCGCGCCCTGCAAACCATTTCCGAGCGCACCGGAGGGATCGCCTTCTTCCCCCGTACACTGGACGAAGTAGATGCCATCAGCAGCGCGGTAGCCCGTGACATACGCAACCAGTACACCATCGGCTACGCCCCCACCACGCCCAAGACCGCCGGCGGATATCGCGCCATCCGGGTCGATGCGCGTGCTCCCGGGCACGGCAAGCTCACGGTCAGGACCCGCAGTGGCTACTATGCCGGCCAGGAGCAAGCCGCCGGCGGCGGAAACTAGCATTAAGCTTTCAGCTATCAGCTTTCAGCCATCAGCTGTTCCTGGGCTGCTGCGTACAACGCCAATCGGGGCGAAATTCGGGGAAGGGCACGACTTCCAGTCGTGCCGCAAGTCGCCGAAAAGAGCTCCGGCTTCAGCCGCTGCGCTTCGCTGTGTCAAGCAGCACCATTTTTCCGCAGCGTCTCAGAGCACGACCCGTTTCGGTACTCACCGATTACGGATAGCTCACGGCTGACAGCTGAGAGCTTAGTCCACAATTGACGCTCTGCCCCCGCTTTCGTACCCTGTAGTGTGAGGACCAAAAACATCGAAGCCTCTCGTCTGCGTGTCACCGACGACATTTCCCAACTAGTTGGCGAGACTCCCATCCTGCAACTGAAGAAGCTGGTTCCCGACGATGCCGCCGGTGTCTACGCCAAGTTGGAATACCTCAATCCCGGCGGCAGCGTGAAAGATCGCGCGGCCAGTGGAATCATTCTGCGCGCGGAAGAAGATGGAAAACTCAAACCCGGCGCTACTATTGTTGAGGCCACCGCTGGAAACACCGGGATTGGTCTGGCGCTCATCGGCGTTCAACGCGGTTACAAGGTCGCGCTCTTTGTGCCGGAACGCTTTTCCGAAGAAAAGGTCACGATCATGCGAGCACTCGGCGCCGAAGTGACACGCACTCCCGACACTGAGGGCATGCAAGGTGCGATCCGGCGAGCCAACGAGTTCGTGGCGCATAACCCTGGTGCGTTCATGGCGGGCCAGTTTGACAACCCCGCCAATCCCGCCTATCACTACCAAACAACAGCCCAGGAAATTTTCGAGCAGATGGAAGGCCGTATCGATGCGCTGGTCATCGGCGCAGGGACAGCTGGAACCTTCACGGGCGTAGCCCGCTTTATGAAGGAGCGCCTTCCCAAGGTGCTGGCCTACGCTGTCGAAACCCAGGGATCGGTTCTGGGTGGCGGCAAGCCCGGCCCGCACAAAGTGGAGGGCATCGGCGCCAGCTTCATACCCGGTAATTTTGACCGCTCCCTCTGCGACGAAGTCATCATGGTAACGGACGCGGACGCTTTCGCCATGGTGAAGGAATTGGCCGCTCGTGAGGGCGTCCTCTCCGGCTCGAGCGGCGGAGCCAACGTGGTTGCCTCCCTGCAAGTGGCACAACAATTGGGACGCGGAAAACTCGTAGTAACCATGATTCCAGACTCGGCGGAACGGTATTTGTCAAAGAAGATATTTGATGGTGGAATTTGATAGGAGTCCAGCTATCAGCTTTCAGCCTTATAGGGCGCTGAGAACTGAGAACCAGGAACCGAAAACTGACAAATTGAAAACCGATAGCTGAGAGCTGATAACTGAAGCTGACAGCTGAGAGCTTCGCCCATGCCCAAGAACAAGCAACCAGGTTTCGCCACCAACGCCATTCACGCCGGTCAGTACCCTGATCCCGAAACTGGCGCGGTTGCGGTCCCCATCTACCCAACCTCCACCTACGTCCAGCAGGAATTGGGCAAGAACAAGGGCTACGAATACGCCCGGGTTTCCAATCCCACCCGTACCCGGCTGGAAGAAAATCTGGCTGCGCTTGAAGGCGGACTCGTCGCCCGCGTTTTCGCCAGCGGGATGGCGGCCATCAACGCCATCTGCACCATGTACAAGTCCGGCGACCACGTCGTCTGCGGCAACGATCTCTACGGAGGCGTGCCCCGCCTCTTCAACCAGGTCCTGGCAAACTTCGGGATGGAATTTACTTACGTCGACACCTCGGACGCGAAAAATGTAGACCGGGCCATTCGTAAAAACACGCGCATGGTGTACGTGGAGACACCCACCAATCCCCTCATGTCTCTCAGCGACATTCAAGCCATCAGCCAGGTATGCCGCCGCAAGCACGTGGAACTGGTAGTGGACAACACTTTCATGTCGCCATACTTCCAGCAACCGATTGCCCTGGGCGCCGACATGGTAGTCCACTCCACCACAAAATTCTTGAATGGACACAGCGACGGCCTGGGAGGCGTGGTCGTTTGCACCACGCAGCAGCAGGCCGAGAAGCTGGCCTTCCTGCAGAAAGCCGCGGGAGCGATTCTTTCTCCATTCGAGTGCTGGCTGGTCCTGCGCGGGGTGAAGACCCTCGCCGTGCGCATGGAACAACACGATCGCAACGGCCGGTTCATCGCCGAGTTTTTGGCCCGGCATAAGAAAGTAAAAAGGGTTTTCTATCCCGGCCTTCCGGAACATCCCCAGCATGACTTAGCGCAGCGCCAGATGACCGGCTTCGGCTCCATGATCACGTTCGAGACCGGATCGCTTTCCAATGCTAAAAAGATGTTAAAGAAAGTGCGCGTGTGCTCGCTGGCGGAGTCCCTGGGAGGAGTGGAAACCTTGATCTCACACCCCGCCACCATGACTCACGCTGCACTGGGAGCAAAGGGAAGACGAGAAATCGGAATTACCGATGGCCTGGTGCGCCTCTCGGTAGGAATCGAAAATGTGGAAGACATCATGGACGATCTCGACTATGCCCTGGCCGCAATATAACGGACGCTATCCCGAACTGGGTTCACACCTTGCTGGAAAACTCTGGGGTTATGGGTGGAGTACGGTCCTTGGGTGCAGCAGGGCCTATGGCCCTGCAAAAAGTGCTTGAGATGGGTGAAGGGTTCACACGGCAGAACTCTGGGGTTGGCCGGAGCAGGGCTTTTGGGTGGAGCAGGGCCTATGGCCCTGCAAAAAGTGCTTGAGATGAGTGAGGGCTTCAGCCCCTGAGGTACCTATTTCAACTTTTTCATCAGGCTATTCATCAGGGCGCTGACTTGAACTAGTTTCCATCCTATGAACTCGACTTCTTCTCGAACCAGGGAGTGGAATTCCTCCGAGTACCACCGTCTTTCTCAACCCCAGGTAAGTTGGGGCAAGAAGGTGCTGTCGCGGCTCACTTTGCGCGGCGACGAACTGCTGCTCGATGCCGGCTGCGGCACCGGTCGGCTGACCGCCGAGTTGCTGCAGTCACTCCCCGATGGACGAGTCGTAGCCCTCGACATTTCGCAGAACATGCTGCGATCTGCGCGTGAATACTTGCAGCCACAATTCGGTGAGCGAGCGCCGCTGGTCGCAGCCGATCTGCAGGACCTTCCATTTGAGAACACCTTCGACGGCATTGTCAGCACCGCGGCATTCCATTGGGTGCTGGATCACGACCGCCTGTTTCGCAACTTGTATCGAGCGCTCCGACCCGGAGGCTGGTTGCAGGCGCAGTGTGGCGGCGGACAGAACCTCGCTCGCCTGCGAGAACGTATGGCGGCACTCGCGGTCGCCCCAAAGTTTGCGCCCTTCCTGGCTGGTTTCCCGTCGCCCTGGCTCTACCAGGACGCAGAAGGCGCCGCAGAAACCTTGCGGCGGGCCGGCTTCGTAAACGTACAAACCGGATTGGAAGCGGCTCCCACCCTATTCGACGATCGTCGGCACTATTTCGAGTTTGTGAAAACGGTGATCGTGCGCACTCACCTGGAGCGCCTCCCTGACGCAAACCTGCGTGAGCAGTATGTCTCCGATCTGGCCGACCAGGCCGCCGCCGACGATCCCCCTTTTCTACTCGACTATTGGCGGCTCAATCTGAGCGCAAGAAAACCATAGTGCCGTAGAAGTGCCGCAGGGGAACATTGAACAGAAAGTAGCGCCGGCGTCCCGCCGGCTGTCGCGAGGGCATCCCCGCGGCTTCGCTCAAGGCAGGGTCTGCCTCGTCCGATGCCAGCGGGACGCTACTCTTTCACTTCACCGAGTCTCCGATCCAGTTCAAGTAGGCCAGGTCTCCGTCTTCGACGGAAACACTAATACACTCCGGCACTTCGTAGGAATGTAGTTCATGGATCGCATCCCGCACCCGTTCAAATGCATTCCGGGTAGTCTTGACGATCAGCAGCCACTCTTCCGCCTCCTCAATCTCCCCTTCCCATCGGTAAATGGATCCCACATGAGGCACTATGTTTACGCAGGCAGCCAGAATGCGCTCCACCAGCGCGCGTCCGATCTGGCTAGCTTCGTCTCTTGAACCAGCAGTTGTAAGGACGAGTATCTTGTCTGTCATATAGAATCAGCCTTCAGCGATCAGCCATCAGCCTTCAGTTTACGGCTGACAGGGTAGCACTAGTCACAATAGCGGGGACTAACATGGCAACACCAATTCATTTTGGAACTTCGGGATGGCGCGCGGTCATGGCGGAGGAATTTACTTTCGCCAATGTACGACGCGCGGTAACCGGAATTGCACGCTACGTGGTTTCACAAAAAGCCGCGGGCGCGCGGGTCATTGTCGGACGTGATCCCCGTTTTTTGGGCGAGACGTTCTGCTCGATGGCCAGTGAAATTCTGATTGCTCATGGCATTACACCCCTCCTGATCGCTGAAGCCGCTCCTACGCCGGCGATCTCCTATGCCGTGATTCGACAAAAGGCCGACGGCGCCATCAACTTCACTGCCTCCCATAATCCCCCGGAATACAACGGGATCAAGTTTTCGACCCCCGACGGCGCTCCGGCGCTGCCCGAGGTGACCAAGCGCATCGAAGCCGAAATCGCGGCCAGCGACGCCACCGGGTATACCGGGGACGAGAAGCCGAAGCCGCCGGCGAAATCCGTAGTCCCTCAGGCCTTGGAACCGCGCAGCACCTACCTGGCCCGGCTGCAGGAGATCGTCGAATTCAAGGTGATCCACAAGGCCGATCTGCGCGTCGTCTACGATCCCTTCTGGGGAGCTGCTCGGGGATATCCGGACTCGCTGTTGCGCGAGGCGGGAGTGGACGTGTCCACCGTCCACGATTGTCGCGATGTGCTCTTCGGTGGTCATGCTCCCGAACCCGACGACCATTTACTGGAAGGATGCCGCGAGGAAATGCGGGCTACCAAGGCCCATATCGGCATCGCTACCGACGGAGACGCCGACCGCTTTGGAATCGTAGATGCCGACGGTACTTTCTTCCCCCCCAACTACATCATCGCGCTGCTGTTCGATTACCTGGTCGAAAGCCGGGGCTGGAAAAATGGCGTGGCCAAATCCGTGGCTACCACCAATCTGATCAACGCCGTGGCCAAGCATCATGGAATCGAGTTGCATGAAACCCCGGTGGGGTTCAAGTACATCGGCGAACTGATCAAGCAGGATAAGATCGCAATCGGCGGGGAAGAGAGCGCGGGGCTCTCCATCCGCCACCACGTCCCGGAAAAAGATGGCATCCTGGCCGGCCTGCTGTGCTGCGAAATGGTGGCGCGACGTGGCAAATCCTTGGGTCAGCAGCTGAACGAGCTATTTGCCGAAGTTGGTTCCTTTTACAGTCTTCGCGAGAACTTCCACTTGACGCAGGAGGTGAAGGAGAAGTTCACTGAGAAGTTACAGCGAGAGCCTCGCGATCTCATGGGCCGGAAGGTCACCGAGGTCGTGCGCACGGACGGCCTGAAATTGCTGTTCGCGGACGGCTCGTGGGTTTGCTACCGCTTGTCGGGTACAGAGCCGGTAGTCCGGGTCTATTCGGAAGCTCGAAGTAAGGAAGACCTGGAGAAACTGAGCGCGGCCGCCAAACAATGGATATTCGAATAGATCGACGACAGGCCCACTCGCCAAAAATTCGGATTGTGCCACGGGCACACCGGGGACTGACCGCCCTGGTCGACCACGCTCCGCAAGCCGAAGCATTCGGCCAGCGCGTGAGCGAGAAGTTGCGTCCGGCTTTCACCTGGCTGTACGGCGCCCGGCGCCGCCTGGCAACTTCGGGGGTCGCCGTGGTCACCGTCTGGTTGTTCCTCCACGTAATGTTCGGCGCCAACGGAATGGTGGTCTACCGGCAAAAGCGCACCGAGTACCAGAATTTGCGCAACGAAATCGACCAGCTCCAGAAGGAAAACGACCGCTATACCGGACAGATTAAGGCTCTCCAGACCGATCCCAGGACCATCGAAAAAGAGGCCCGCGAGCAATTGCACTATGCCCGCCCAGGCGAGGTCGTATACGTAGCCCCCGCCCCTCCGCCGATCCAGATGCCCGCCACCAACGCCGCCCGGAAATAAGGCTTTTGGGCGGGCGCAGCTGACAATTCCGGCCTCACCCGTGTGATATAGTTCGCTCAACTCCGGTTGGCAGATTTGGGAGTAACCGACTGCCACCTCGCCACGTCAATCTCTGTAGCAGCGAAGTGCCGCTACAATCTGCGGCTTCGGCCGCCAAAAACTCGAGGAGTCAGCTATGAAGAAACTGTTATTGATCTGTCTCGCCCTCTGCGTAGCATTTCTACTAGTGGCCGTCGTAGCAGCCGATGACATGGGCAAAGCCCAGACCGTGAACGGCTGGGTCAGCGATTCCAAATGCGGCGCCAAGGGCGCCAATGCCGGCGCAGCCGCCTGCACCAAGAAATGCATAGAAGGCGGCGCCAGCGCAGTGGTCGTCACCGATGGCGATAACAAGGTCC
>JBGQIG010000045.1:0-12374 GCA_041498365.1 Terriglobia bacterium
CCCAGCAACCGGAATCTCGGCATCGATGATGCGGCGAATCAGGTCGGCACGCTTTTCGCCGCCTTCAACCTTCACTACTTCCGCCCCCGCTTCTTTCACGAATCGCGCGGCATTGCGGATTGCGTCGTTCAGGTCAGCCTGATAAGACCCGAAAGGCATATCTGCCACCAGCAGGGCATGCTTCACGCCGCGGTGGGCGGCACGGGTATGGTGGAGCATCTCTTCAATTGTGACGGAGAGTGTGTTCTCGTAGCCCAACATGGACTGGGCCAGCGAATCGCCGACCAGGACGATGTCGATTCCCGCCTCGTCCACCAGGCGCGCGGACGGGTAGTCGTATGCCGTCAGGCAGGTGATGGGTTGGTGGTGAAGTTTCTTTTCGCGGAGAGAAGCGACAGTAATTTTCTGGCGAGGTTCGCCAATCGGGACCAGACTCACGATGTCCTCCAGTGCCCCTCCGCGACTGGGCGGATAGAGCCTGTCTACATCTTGGATGCGACTGAGGGTATTGTAGACGCGAAATCAACGGTAGTCGATAGGGGTGTTCAGACCCGATATCACGACGAAGCTAAGGCGCGGGAAGCCGAAGCCAGGTTGCAGGAGATGCCCATCGCGGCCATCGGGGTGGATCGGGAACGAGCCTCCCGGGCTGCCGCCGTGAGGCAAAGGCACGGCTTGGGCTACGCGGATGCCTTCGCCGCCGAACTCGCCATCGAACGCGGCGCGTGGCTGGTTACGGCCGATCCCGAGTTTTCGAAAATAGGAAGAGCGCTGTCGGTTTATTCGCTGCCGAGGCATGAGCAATAGAGCAAGAGAGTCGCCGTACGGTTGAGATTCCTGCACTTGATCATGCTGCCATTTGTCGCTATAATATACGACAAATGGCAAACGAGCTTCGAGCTGTGTTACGGGAACTGGGCGGGGAGCGCGCTCTTGGACGTGCCCTGGCCAGTGATCGCGATCTACGTGAGGCAATTCGTGAAGGATTTCCGCACGCGGTGCTGGAAGAATTAATGCGCGCCTCAGGTTTGACCCTCAAAGAACTGGCGGACGCCCTCGATCTCTCCTCTCGCAGCCTGCAGCGACGGCGCCGCGGACGCCTGGCGCGGTTTGAATCGGACCGTCTGTACCGCATGGCGCGGCTGCTGGCGTTGGCTCGTGAGAGCCTGGGAGATGGCGCCCGCGCCAACCGTTGGCTCCGGCGCACCAATCGCGCCTTGGGCGGGGTGGCGCCACTGGCTGCCATCGACACCGAGCTCGGAGCCCGCCAGGTGGAGAAGCTCCTGGGCCGCATTGCCTACGGCGGCATTAGTTGACCCGAGTCTTTCGCGTGCTGCGCGCAGCCTATGCGCGCACCCCGTTCGACGGTGAAGGCGCTTATCTTTACGGTGGACGCTGGTCCAGCCCGGGAACGCGCCTCGCCTACGCCTCCGAACACCAGTCTCTCGCCATGCTGGAGTATTTCGTTCATCTTGATCCCGAGGACGCCCCGAACGATTTGGTCCTGGCCACGGCGGAAGTTCCTAATAGTGTATCCCGGAAGCGGGTACAAGCCAGTGAGCTGCCATCCAATTGGCGAGAAACTCCCAGTCCACCCGAACTTGCCCAGCTCGGCGATAAGTTTATGAAAAAAGCAGAGAACTGCGTGCTGCAGGTGCCCTCAGCGTTGGCGGTGAATGAGAATAACTGGCTGATCAATCCGCAGCATCCGGAGTTCAAGCAGATCGCGGTGAATCCGGTGGAGCCGCTCCGCTACGATCCGCGCATGTTCCGCAGCGGTCCGCGGAGAAGGAAACACTGATCCGTTACGCGCTAGCCGCTTCCTGGCTCCCCAGCGGCAAGAAATACTGAGTTCCCCTGATCGGCGCGGAAACTTTCCGCAACAGTTCCTGCAAATCCTGGTTGCGTTCCACGAAATCAATCTCCGAGGTGTTCACGATCAGCAGGTCCGACGAAGTGTAGTGAAAGAAAAAGTGTTCGTAAGCCTTGATCACTTCCTCGAGATAATCTTCATTGATTGCTTTCTCTCCCGGCGCATTCTTCTTCTTCAGCCGTTTCTTCAGCACTTCAGGCGTGGCCTGCAGGTAGATGACCAGGTCGGGCGTGGGCAGTTGCTCGCGGAAATAGTTGTAGTAGCGCTTATAGGTTTCCAGTTCCTGATCGTTCAGGTTGAGGTAGGCGAAGACTTTGTCCTTTTCGAAGACGAAGTCGGTGACTACGGTTTTCTGCGAATGCGCGCCCAGGTCAAGTGCGCGCAGCTGCTCGAAGCGTCGGATCAGGAAAGCGAACTGCGCCTGGAAGCCGGCGCCGGGTTCACCCTTGTAGAAGGCGTTGAGGAACGGATTGTCCTCCGCTTCCATCACTTGCTGCGCGTTGAGACGCTCCGCCAGGATTCGCGCCAGCGTGCTTTTGCCGACTCGTATGGGACCTTCGACTGCAATGTATCGGGGCAGCTCAAAAAGATTGGCCATGTGTAGGTGGGATTGAAGTTCCTTCGCAGCATATCTCGCCTGCGGCCCGGTGGCAATTGCGGAAAGAGTTAACAGCAGGTTTCGGAAGAACATTTCAGATCGATGACTCAGGCAAAGGACTTGAAAAATCTTAAATCTGCAATCTGCAATCTGAAATGCCTTTACAATCGGCGTCAGCATGTATGGCTACCTTCTTACCGCCGCGGCTGCCACTGCTGCCGCTGCCGGATACCAGTCCATGGCCCCGACCGGGCAATGGTTCGGCCGCACTTTTAAGGGGCTCAGCTATGAATCGAAGCAACTGGCGCTGACTTACGACGACGGACCCAACGACCCGTACACCCTGCGCCTGCTGGAGGTTCTGGCCCGTCACAACGTTCGCGCTACGTTTTTCCTGATCGGCCGTTACGTGCGGCAGCGCCCGGATATCGTTCGCGAAGTGGTGAAAGCTGGACATGTCGTCGGCAACCATACCTTCACCCATCCTTTGCTCATCTTCAGGAGCGCGCGCGAGCTCAGGATGCAACTCACAGACTGTGAACGCGCTATAACCGACGCCGTGGGCGGACACTCCAAGCTGTTCCGGCCGCCTTTTGGAGGCCGCCGCCCGGCAGTATTGCGTATCGCGCGCCAGATGGGATTGGAGCCGGTAATGTGGAACGTGACTGGTTTCGATTGGAACGCGCCATCGGTTGAGCACATCGAACACAAGGTGACGCGCAGAGTTCGCGGCGGGGACGTGATCCTGCTACACGATGGAGAACATCGAGCCTTCGGAACAGACCGATCACATACGCTCACGGCGACCGACCGCCTGATCTCTCGCTACAAGTCGGAGGGTTACGAGTTCGTGACGATTCCAGAGATGATGGGGAAGACAGTCGTCAGTCGTCAGCCGTCAGTCGTCGGCAAGAATGCAGATTGAAGATTGCAGATTCAATCATCAGTCTGAAATCAACAATCTGAAATCTGCTTTGCTCCAACCGGGTGCCACACAGGATCCCTATACCACGCCCGCCATCGCAAACGCCTGCTTGGCCGCCGCAATCGTCTGGTGAACATCTTTTTCTGTGTGGGCGGCGCTCAGAAATGCCGCTTCGAACTGTGACGGCGGCAGGTAGATGCCTTTGTCCAGCATGGCGCGGAAGAAGCGGGCGAAAGCTTCGGTGTCGCACTTCGCAGCTGAATCCCAATCGGTCACTGGCCCGGGAGTGAAGAACCATGTGAACATCGATCCCACCCGGTTGCAGCAGATCGGCACGCCTGCATCCTTTGCGGCTGCCGTAACTCCTTCCGCCAATTCTGAACTGAGCTTGTCCAGGGCCGCATAGATGGTGCCCTTGTGGCTGCGAAGATAACGCAGAGTAGCCAGGCCGGCGGCCATGGCGACAGGGTTTCCGGAAAGCGTTCCGGCCTGATAAACCGGGCCAAGCGGTGCGACCATGTCCATGATCTCGACCGGGCCGCCATACGCCCCCACGGGCAGCCCTCCTCCAATGATCTTCCCCAGGGTAGTGAGGTCGGGAAGAATTCCATATCGCTCCTGCGCTCCGCCGAAAGCCAGCCGAAAGCCGGTCATCACTTCGTCAAAAATGAGCAGGGCCTGGTCTCGAAGCGTAATGTCACGCAGTGCATCCAGATACAGAGGCATTGGCGGCACGCAACCCATGTTGCCGACCACCGGCTCCACGATCACGCAAGCGATCTGGTGCTTGAACTTCTTGAAGGCCAGTTCGAGCGCATCGGTGTCGTTGAAGGGAAGGGCAAGCGTCAGCTGGGTGAATTCTTCCGGCACGCCCGCCGAACCGGGGATGCCGAGGGTGGCTACGCCTGAACCTGCCTTCACCAGCAGCGCGTCAGCGTGCCCGTGATAGCAGCCCTCGAATTTAACGATGTACTTACGCCTGGTGTAGGCGCGGGCCAGCCGGATGGCCGACATGGTGGCTTCCGTGCCGGAGCTGACAAAACGGATTTTCTCTACATGAGGAAACGCCGAAATTACGATTTCAGCCAGATCAGCTTCGGCTGGGACCGATGCGCCGAAGCTGGTCCCATTTTTCGCTGCCGCACCGATTGCTTCCGCTATGCCGGGCGGGGCGTGACCCAGGATCAGTGGTCCCCAGGAACCCACGTAGTCAATATAGCGGTTTTCGTCCGCGTCCCAAAGATGCGATCCCTGTCCGCGAACGATGAACGGCGGATCTCCTCCCACGGAGCGAAAGGCGCGCACCGGCGAGTTCACGCCGCCGGGAATCATCTGCTCGGCGCGTTGCTGCAATTTGCGTGAAGCGTCGACTTTGCGGGCCATGAGTGCGGTCGCTGCGAGAACCCATAAATATAGCAGTGAAATCAATGAGCGCGGGTGGAGCAGGCCTTCAGGCCTGCATGTCCAGACCAAAAGCAGTTGGGTTTTGACCTGACCTGCCGTGCGAAGTACCTCAGCGGCTGAAGTCCTTCCAAGTGCGGCTTCAAGTGCAGGGCTGGAAGCCCTGCTCCACCCTCCTGGTCCAACCTGCTTGCCCGCACAACCTGCGCCAGCTCCGGAATTTACCGGAAATTCATGCATCCGCAACAGTCCTGCAACATGGATGCACTATGTTTGCGACAGTGACATGCTCTTCTAACCGGAAGAGCACAGGACAGTCTCGGGGGGCTCCGGGCTGTCCCTTTTTCTTTCTTCCATTTACTTGTGGACCTCGTGGCCCGTCCCGATAGAGTATTACCGTTACTGGGCTAGTATCTGGACTCGTGAGCCGAGTCATGAGCCAGTGGAAAATGTTGAGTGACATGCACTACCGAAGACAGCGTGGGGACAGCCGCCCCCCGGCTGCGCGGCCGAGGAGCTTGACAAGTTACTTCTCCACCTTCACGCCCTTCCCGAAGGCCACATATCCCTTGATCTGCTTCGCCGCCGGTTTGGGCTCGGGATAGAACCAGGCGGCATCGTGATTGCGCTTGCCGCCTACTTCAACATCGTAATAGCTGGCCGTGCCTTTCCAGGGACACACAGTATGAGTCGCACTGGCTTTGAAATGTTCCGTCTTGATGGTGTCGGGCGGGAAGTATTGATTGCCTTCTACTTCCACGCACTGGTTCGAATCCGCAAGCACTGCGCCGTCCCAGATTGCTTTTGCCATAAGACCTGTTTAGATTGCAGGACGGGAAGGCGGTCGCATTCTTTGAACAGCCCGGTCAAATTCAATGGCCATGGTTTTAATGGTCAGTCGATGGTGGGACCGTTGCATCGCGTGCTGGTTTGTTCGCCACGCTCGGCAGGATGGAACAATCCCGTCCAGGTAGATCGCTGGCGTGAACTGGGATTCCACCATACCCCGGATTTCATCACCGCGCAGGCGCAGCATGACGAGCTTTGCCGCCAGCTGCAATCCGCCGGGGCGGAAGTAGTGCATTTGCCGGCGGCCTGCGATCTTTCTCTCGATGCCGTCTACGCCCACGATCCTTCCCTGGCTACCGATCACGGCCTCATCGCTCTGAATCCCGGTAAGCCCAATCGCATTCCAGAAGCGCGGCGCCACATTGAATTCTGTGGCAGCGTGGGCATTCCAGCGGCAGGTCAAGTTCATCCGCCGGGAAAAGCCGAAGCCGGCGACATGGTCTGGCTGGATTCCACGACTCTGTTGATCGGCCAGGGCTATCGCACCAATGCCGATGGAATTGCGCAGATGCGCGCCTTGCTTCAGCCCCAGGGTGCACGGGTAATCCCCGCTCCTTTGCCTTATTGTCTCGGCCCTTCGGCATGCTTGCATCTGATGTCGCTGATAAGCCTGCTCGACGAGCGCACGGCGCTGGTGGATTTGCCCTGGCTGGCGGTGGAGACAGTCGAACTGCTGAAATCCCGTGGCTACAGCATGATCGAGATCGATTATTCAGAGCGCGAGACGCTAGCGTGCAACGTACTCTCGCTGGGGAACAAACGTCTGCTCGCACTGGAAGAAAACAGAAAGACCTGCCAGAAACTTCGCCAGGCAGGATTCGACGTGCGGACTTTTCCCGGTTCCGAGCTATGCGTCAACGGCGGCGGAGGGCCCACCTGCCTGACCCGCCCGCTATTACGAACCACGTAGGGGCAGAGCCTGTCCTTAGCGAAGTCGAAGGATGTCCCACCTGCCCGGCGGAGCAAGGCTCCGCATCCCTGGCCACGTTCCCGGTCTCGTAACAACCAACACCACCGCGAGCTTCGCTCGCCGCCCAGACGAGGACGTCTGGCCTACGTGGGCCTTGCCCCACGCTTTCCTTCCAGCCCTGTTAAAATCAAATTGAAATGGTTCTCCCCTTCGTTCGTGATCTCTTCACGGACGTGGAAAAGTTGCCCGCCTTTTCGCGTGTGGCCTCCCATCTCAAAGAGGGCACAGGGCGGATTCGTGTCTCTGGACTAGTCCCCCCAGGCAAGGCTCTGCTCCTGGTCCTCCTGCAGAAGGCGGCCGGGCGCCCCCTCATTGTGGTTGTTGCGGATAACCGTGCGGCCGAAGACCTGGTACCGGTGCTGCAGGCCTTTTGTGAGCTGACCGGCGCTGCTGATCCGGACTCCGTCGTCGCTCTGCCTAACCATGATGTCCTGCCCTTCCAGAATCTCTCTCCCCACCCCGAGATTCAGGAAGAGCGGGCGGTTGCGCTGTGGAAGATGGCTACGGGCGCGGCGTCGTTTGTGGTCTCGCCGATTGCCGCCACTGCGTTTCGCCAACGTTCGGCAGAGTATTACTCCGACCTGGCTCGGACCTTCCGCCGTGGCGAAATACTCGACATCGACTCTCTGCTTCCCCATCTGAACACAGTCGGCTACCACTCCACCGATGTGGTGGAAATGCCCGGAGAATACGCCCTGCGCGGTGGCATTCTCGACGTGTACTCGCCCGAGGACGAGCGCCCGGTGCGCATCGAGTTTTTCGGGGACGAGGTCGAGTCCATCCGAAAGTTCGACCCCGCCACGCAACGCTCCTCGAATCCCGTGGATGAGGCTTTGCTCCTCCCCCTCACCGAAACTCCGGTCAGAGAAGAGCTTCTGGGTGCGGTTCACGCACGTCTTTCCGGAAAGCGAATCACCGGCAATGAAGAAATCGTCGAGCAAGCCGTGCGCTCCGGCGGCGTGACCGTGTTTCCCGGATGGGAGTTCTACACTCCCATAGCCGGGGCTGATCACACCGTGTTCGATCTGTTGCCGCGCGCCCTGGTGATGACCGACGAACTGGAACTTCTAAAGTCCGAATTCGATCACACCTGGTCCCGCATCGAGGAAGCTCATGAGAACAGCGGTGTAGGCAACCTGGTGCGGCCCACCGACCTGTATCTCTCGCCGGAAGAGTGGTGGGAGAAGATGTCCAGCCAGTCCGGGGCCGATCTTGAACATCTTGAAATCGCGCGCGCAGACGACTCCGCGGCGGTGGTTTCATTTCACTCCCAGCCCACACCGCGCTTCCACGGCTCAGTTCCGGCGATGCTCGAGGAAGTAAAGAAGCAGATCGCGGACAACAAGCGAATACTGATTGCGGTTCCCAACACCGGCGAGGTTGAGCGCCTGGCTGATATTTTCAGCGAGTACGCGGTGTCGTTTCGCCTGGGCAGCCGCACGCGCAGCGGAGAAAGCTACGCGGACGAGACTTCTTATTTCTCAGGAGAACTGCTGACAGCCACACTGGCGAAGGCCTATGTTCCCGATGGCGTCATGCTTCCTGACGCGAACCTGTCCATCCTGGGCGCGCGTGATCTGTTCGATGAGTCGGATACCGTCGTCTCTCGTCCGCAGCGCCACAAGTCCAAGACTTCCGCATTTCTTTCCGATTTTCGGGACTTGCAAGTGGGCGATTATGTGGTCCACGTCGAACACGGCATCGGGCAATATCAAGGGCTGAAGGAGATTAACCAGGGGGACGGCAACGCGGAATTCATGCTGCTCGAATACGCCGAAGGCGCGCGCCTCTACGTGCCGCTGACCCGTCTCGACCTGGTGCAGAAATACCGTTCGTCGGAAGGGGCAAAGCCCGTACTCAACTATCTGGGCACGGCAGCTTGGTCGAAAACCAAAGCTCGCGTGCGCAAGGCCATGAAGGACATGACCGAAGAGCTGCTCAAGCTCTACGCCGAGCGCAAGACCGCCCAGGGCCATGGCTTCTCCCCAGACAACGAATGGATGCGGGAGTTCGAAGACACCTTCGAATTCAGCGAAACCGAAGACCAGGAAACCGCGATCACCGACGTAAAGCGCGACATGGAATCGACGCAACCCATGGATCGCCTGCTGTGCGGCGACGTCGGCTACGGCAAGACGGAAATCGCCATGCGCGCGGCTTTCAAGGCCATCAGCGACAACAAACAGGTCGCTGTGCTTGCTCCCACAACCGTCCTGGCATTCCAGCACTACGAAACTTTCAAGCAGCGCTTCGCGGCGTTTCCTGTCGCCATTGAAATGATCAGCCGCTTCCGCAGCCCGAAGCAGCAGAAAGAAATTCTGCAGAAAGTGGAAGCCGGCAAAGTGGACATCCTGATCGGCACCCACCGCCTGCTCTCAAAAGACGTGAAGTTTACCGACCTCGGGCTGCTGGTGGTGGACGAAGAGCAGCGTTTCGGTGTGCGGCACAAAGAACGGCTCAAGCAGATACGCAAGCAGGTGGACGTGCTCACCATGTCGGCTACTCCCATTCCGCGCACCCTGCACATGTCCCTGGTCGGGCTGCGCGACATGAGTGTGATCGAAACCCCGCCGAAGGACCGGATTGCAATTCAGACCGTAGTCGCCAGTTGGGACGAAAAGCTCATTCAATCCGCCATTGAGCAGGAGTTGGAACGCGGCGGCCAGGTCTATTTCGTGCACAACCGTGTGGACAGCATCTGGGAAATTGCCGCCAAGCTCCAGGCGTTGGTGCCACGGGCGCGGGTCATCGTAGGTCACGGGCAAATGTCTGAAGGAGAGTTGGAGAAAGTGATGCTCAAGTTTATGCATCACAAAGCCGACATCCTGGTGGCGACCACCATCATCGAGAACGGTCTCGACATCCCGCTTTGCAACACCATTCTCATCAACCGTGCAGACCGTCTGGGGCTTTCCGAACTCTACCAACTACGGGGCCGCGTAGGCCGGTCGAATCGCCGGGCGTACGCTTACCTGCTGCTGCCGGCCGAAATCGAGCTGACTCCAATCGCCCGCCGGCGCCTGGCGGCGTTGAAGGAATTTTCCGATCTGGGCGCGGGCTTCAAAATCGCCGCCCTGGACCTCGAACTGCGGGGCGCAGGCAACCTGCTGGGAGGCCAGCAGAGCGGACACATCGAAGCGGTCGGCTTCGAGTTGTACACTCAGATGCTGGATCGCGCTGTCCGCGAGATGAAGGGTGAGGCGGCCGCGGAAGAAGCCGAAACCCAATTAAACCTCGGACTCAATATCCGCATCCCAGTGGAGTACATTCCGGAAGAAAATCAGCGCCTGCGAATGTACAAGCGGGTGGCTGGAGTGGAAACCGAGTCGCAGTTGCGTGATGTTCGCGCCGAACTGGAAGACCGCTATGGTGAGCCGCCCGCCGCGGTGCAAAATCTTCTGGAGTACGCGGCGCTGAAGTTGTTGGCAATACGGGCGGGTGCAACCGCCATCGAGCGTAAGCGCGACCTGGTCAGTATCAGATTTCGCCAGAATGCGGAAATCGACCCGGCAAAACTGGCGAAGTTTGTTTCCTCCCAGCGCGGTGCGCAGTTTTCTCCGGACGGCACGCTGAAGTATGTTTCGAAGGCAGTGTCTCCGCCGGAAGTTCTGGGACAATTGCGGGGCTTGCTGGAAGAATTGTCGCCCGCCGCACAAGCTTTGCCGTCGGTGCCGTCGTAGCAGGTGATCGCCCCGGAGATGTAGTTACCTATGCTAATGTGCAACTGCATTGCACGTCTAAAACTCGAGATGCCCCAAAATTCCGAATGATCAAAAGACTCCTCACACCCACGCTCTGTCTTGTTATTCAGTTTTTTGTGTTTTCTTCCATTGTGGGGGCGCAGGCCCCGGGCGCGCCGCCCCGGCAAACTCAAGCCGGGTTCGACAAACTGGTGGACGAGTTTTTCGATTTCTATTTTCGCTTCCATCCGTCTTCGGCCACCCAGGCGGGATTTCACCAGTACGACGACAAATTGGAAGACTTCTCAGCTTCGGGCGTCGAGGCGGAGATTGCTGGACTGGCGAGATACCAGAAAGAATTCAGCGCCATTCAGAAAAGTGCATTGCCCGAGACGTCGGCCGGCGACCTTGATGTTCTGAATTCTTCCATACAGTCCCGTCTGCTCGATCTGCAGACGATTCAGACGTGGAGAAAGGATCCGAACGCCTACATTTCCGACCTGAGCTACAGCATCTTTCTCATCATGAGGCGGAATTTTGCGCCGGCGCAAGACCGGTTGCGTTCCGTAGTCGCTCGCGAGCGCCAGATCCCGGGAGTCTTGGAAGCGGCAGGTCAGAACGTCCACAATCCCCCGAAGGTGTTCACGCAAGTGGCGTTGCAGCAGCTGCCAGATATCATCAATTTCTTCCAAAAAGACGTTCCGGAAGCGTTCCGGGAGGTGCAGGAT
This sequence comes from Terriglobia bacterium, assembly GCA_041498365.1. Lineage (GTDB taxonomy): Bacteria > Acidobacteriota > Terriglobia > Terriglobales > Acidobacteriaceae > JAIQFF01. The sequence goes on from JBGQIG010000045.1 coordinate 11,025, forward strand.
CCCAAATTGCTCGCCGAGTTCAAGGCCAGCAGCAATGCGGCAGTGGAAGCATTGAGCAAGTATCAGAAATTCCTCCGGGAAGACTTGCTGCCGGCTTCCAACGGCGATTTCCGCCTCGGGTCTGAGAATTTCAGCAAGAAACTCCTGTATGACGAAATGCTGGACATTCCGCTGGACCGCCTGTTGGAGATCGGCTATGCGGATTTGAGGCGCAATCAGCAGCAGGTGAAGGAAGTGGCCGCCCGGATTAATCCCCATCGTACTCCGGCGGAGGTTTTGGCCGATCTGCGAAAGGACCACCCACCTGCCGACCAGTTGCTGCAAACCTTCCGCGACACGTTAGGTGGATTACGCCAATTCATCGAGCAAAAGAACATTATCACCATCCCGTCGCCTGTTCCTCCGATCGTGGAGGAGACGCCACCCTTCGCGCGCGCACTGTCCACAGCGTCCATGGACACACCCGGCGCCTACGAAACCAAGGCTACGGAAGCCATGTTCAATGTTACGTTGCCCGCGCCGGACTGGAAGCGGGAGAAGATCGAGCAATGGATGCAAGGATTCAACCGCGGGACGATTATGAGCACCGCCATTCACGAGGTGTATCCCGGGCACTACACTCAGTTCCTTTGGATCCAGGCCGCCCCTTCCAAGACACGTAAGTTGCTTTACAACACCAGCAACGCCGAAGGCTGGGCGCATTACACGGAGCAGATGATGCTCGATGAAGGCTACGGCGGCAACGACCCCAAACTACGCCTGGGACAATTGTTGGACGCCCTGCTGCGCGACGCACGCTTCATCGCGGGGATCGAGATGCACACCGGCAAGATGACCGTGGAGCAAGCGCGGGAATTTTTCATCAATGAGGGCTTTCAGGTTGCGCCCGTGGCCGAAGTTGAGGCGAAACGCGGTACTTCCGATCCGACCTATCTCTATTACACTCTGGGCAAACTGCAGATTCTCAAGTTACGCGAAGATTACCGGAAACTGCAAGGCAGCAAATTCACGCTGCAGGAGTTCCACGACCGCTTGATGCGGCAGGGCTCGGTGCCCATGGCAATCATTCGCAAGAGCATGCTGGGGGAGGACAGCCCAACTCTGTAATTGCATTCCCGGTCATTCCGGGCGGTTCGCGGCATGTAGAATCACTAGACTGCCTGCGCGAAACTTGGATCGGGAGAGATTCTGGGAAAGAGCGCGACCTTCCACAGGCCCCTGAAAAGCGCCGGTCCGGATGGGCTTTGGGAAGGGCCCGACTTGAGTCGTGCCGTAGGTTGCTGAAAGCAGGTCCGGCTTTAGCCGCTGCGGTTCGCTGTTTCATCCTCCAGTAACAGATTGTGTTCGATC
>JBGQIG010000046.1:0-12316 GCA_041498365.1 Terriglobia bacterium
ATCTGGATGGGTTTGTCTTTGGTGCGCTTCAAAATCTCGATCATGGCCTCGAGGCCCGGAACCGGCTGCCCGTCCACGCTGACAATCTCATCTCCCAGTGCCATTCCGGCTTTTTCTGCCGGCATCCCCGGCTCCAGGTCGGTGATCGTAAAGTTGGGTTCTTTGGGCGTCCATCCCGCGGAACCCATTTGATTGGGGCCGTAAGCCTCCGGCACGATTGTCTTCTGTAACCTCTGTCCTCCGCGCTCAATCGTGACATTGATAGGCTGGTTGGGATTCAACGCTTCTCTGGGAATTACCTGCTCCCAGGTCGGGTTTTGTATGCCCTCGATCTGCACGATCCGGTCTTCGGGTTGGATCCCAGCTTTTGCCGCGGGGGTATCTTGTACTACCCATCCCACGACCGCGGGTTCATCCAGAACCGCCGGATACTCGTAGTGCACCATGTAGACGCAGGTGAGCAGGCCGATCGCGAACAGAATGTTCATGGCGGGACCGGCAATGGCGATGATGAAACGATGCCATCGCGGGTGCGACAGAAACTCACCCGGATCGCCGCTGCGCTCATCCATCGGGTTTTCGCCGCTCATCTTTACGTATCCACCGAGTGGGATGGCAGCGATGCGATAATCGGTCTCCCCTCGGCGGAAGCCCAAAAGCCTCTTCCCGAAACCGATAGAGAAGACCTCAACGCGTACCCCCAGCAGCTTGGCGGTGGCGTAGTGGCCGAATTCGTGAATCAGGATCATGAATCCCAGAATCACGCCGACGGCGAGCACAGCAGTTAGGAATCCAGACATAAGAAGTTGTGTTACTCCACTCGTAACCCGGTTGCGACTGGCGCCGATCGTTTCCCCGCTTGTTCGACTCTTTGGCGGGCTGCCTCACGCGCCTCGGCGTCTGCTTTCAGCACCTGGTTTATAGATTCCAGCTTACCCACTTTCGTTGCACAAAGGACCTCCCCGATGATTTCGGGGATAGTGTCGAAGCCGATGCGACCCTGCAGAAACGCCGCGACTGCCACTTCATCGGCGGCATTGAGTGCAACTGTTTTCGCACCCCCAGCTTCCGCCGCTTCGTAGGCCAGACCCAGACAAGGGAATTTTTCCATATCCGGAGGCAGGAATTCGAGATGTCGTAAGTCCATGACCGGGAAATGCATAGCCGACGGAATGCGATCCGGATAGGTCAACGCATAGAGGATGGGCAGCCGCATATCGGTTACCGAAAACTGAGCAAGTATGCTGCCATCCACGAATTCCACCATGGAGTGAATTGTGGATTGCGGATGCACTATCACCTGCACCCGGCTGGGCGGCAAGTTGAACAAACGGCAAGCCTCGATCACTTCGAATCCCTTGTTCATTAGAGTCGCGGAGTCGATGGTGATCCGCTGCCCCATTTTCCAGGTGGGATGGTTCAGCGCCTGCGATACCGTGATCGAAGAAAATTGCGACTTTGGTGTGTAAAGAAATGGTCCCCCGGAGGCGGTCAACCAGATGCGCTCGACTTCTTCCATCCGTCCGCCCCGCAGGCACTGGTGGACGGCGTTGTGCTCACTGTCAATGGGCAGGAGCGGCTGGCCTCGCCGGCGCGCTTCCGCGGTGATCAATTCTCCAGCCGCAACCAGGCATTCCTTGTTGGCCAGCCCCACCGTCTTCCCCGCTTTGACCGCTTCGTAGGTGGCTTCCAGTCCGGCTACACCCACGATAGCGCTGACCACGAAATCCGCATCCGGATGAGTAGCCACGCGCACGTTTCCGGCCGGACCGTGGACAACTTCGATGCCTTTCAGCCCTGCCGTCTGCAGACGAGATCGCAGGATTTCCGCATCCACCGCGGTAGAAATCGAGATCAGCTTTGGCTTCCAGCGCCGCGCTTGTTCGAAGGCGGTCTCCACGTTCTGGCCGGCCGCGAGAGAAACCACTTGAAAGCGCTCAGGATAGGTTTCGACCACGCTCAGGGTGCTGCGACCGATGGAACCGGTGGAACCCAGAATGGCAATGCGTTTCATCAGTAAGGAATTCAGGTGGGGCGTAGCCTGGGGGGCGGCCTACTGCATCACGCGCCAAGCCGCATAGTACCACAGCACGGGAGCGGCAAAGAGCAGGGCATCAATTCTGTCAAGCATGCCTCCGTGCCCGGGAAGAATCGTCCCGGAATCTTTCACCCCGGCGCCCCGTTTGATCAGCGATTCCACCAGATCGCCTAATTGGGCCGCGACATTGATGGTAGCGGAAAGCAGCAAGGTCGGCCACAGCGGCGCCTTCTCCAGGGCAAACAGGCCGTCCTTCTTCTCGATGAGATGCGCATTCAGCAGCGCTGAACTGATCGGCAGGGCATAGTTGTAGAGCACCATCCCCATCGCCAGACTCGCGATCAGCGAGGCCAGCGCCCCCTCCCACGTTTTTCGCGGACTGATGCGCGGCGACATGAGGTGGCGCCCCAGCGAGCGTCCCACAAAATAGGCGAAGATGTCGCCTGCCCATACCAGCAGAAGCAGGTACAGCAGCAGGAAAGCTCCGGCGGCCTGTTCTCGAATCTGTACCAGGAATCCGAGAGGCAGGGCAACGTAGGTGAAGGCAAGGACCGACGTCATGGCTGCGGGAAACCCACTGCTGAGGTCAACCCGCCTCATGCCGATCACTAGAAACAAAAAGGACCCCAGGGCGGCGGTGAAAGCGACACTACCGGCAAATACCGCGGTGGACAGCAAGGGCGTGTCATGTCCCGGATTCACCGCCAGAAAGAGAAAGAACAACCCGACAAAAATGTAGGTCGGCCAGTGAAAAGGCTTTATCCGGTAGGCTTCCGACAGCTTAAGCAGTTCCTGGACTGCAAGCAGTGCCACCAGCGCCGCCACCAGCGCCAACACCGGAACCGGTGCACGCAGCACCAGCACCAGGACGACAGGGATCAGCAAGACTGCCGTGAGGATTCGTTTCAGTAGTTGCAAGCCGTGTCAGCTCCGGCCCGTCTTGGATTGATGATGCGAGCCGTGGGTGTGACCTGCGTCGCCGGCCAACCCTCCGTAACGCCGTTCCCGTTTTTGGTATTCGGCTATGGCTTCCAGAAGATGGACACCGCGAAACTCCGGCCACAAGGTCGGGGTGACATATATCTCCGCATAGGCCAGCTGCCACAACAAGAAGTTGCTAAGCCGCATCTCGCCGCTGGTGCGAATGACCAGGTCGGGATCAGGCAGGTGGCGGGTGTACAAGTTCTGCGAGACCGCGTCTTCATCAATCTCCAGGTGATCCAGGCCGCCGTTGCGGGCGGCGGCGTCCACGATCGACCGGAACGCATCCACCAGCTCGGTCCGCGCGCTGTAATTGAGCGCCAGAGTCAGAACCATGCCCGTATTGCCCGCCGTCGCATCTCGCGCCCATGCCATCTTTTCCTGCACCGAGGGCGGGAGTTCATGCTGGCGTCCGATGTATTCGAGACGAATGTTGTTCTTGTTCAACGTGGGGACTTCGGCTTTCAGATAACGGCACAACAGACCCATCAGAAAGTCCACTTCGCTTCGGGGACGCTTCTTCCAGTTCTCTTCAGAGAAGGCATACAAGGTGAGCGAAGAGATACCGATGCGCGCAGCGGTTTCCACCGTGGAACGCACCGAGGCCACCCCGGCCCGGTGGCCAGCCACACGCGGCAGATGGCGGCGTCGCGCCCAGCGGCCATTGCCGTCCATGATGATGGCGATGTGCTTTGGGAGACGCGCCGGATCAAGCCGATGGAAAGCTTCTGCTTCCTTGCGATCCAGCCCGGCGGGAATTGTCGCTTGCAAGCTAACCTCTGCTGTTTGTTGACGCTAACATAGGGGGGCGATGGTTACAATGATACCAAAGGGACACCTGTGGGAAAGGCAAAGTCCTGCGTGTCCTCGGTGTCCTCCGTGGTTAGGTCCCCGCTTGCGAAATACGGATATCGTGCCGGTACCGGGCTTGGGAAGTGAACGACCGGACTGAGTAGGTGCCTACGGGCTAGAAATTCGATGATTGTGCACTTCACGCCTGACAAGCGTATATTTTCGACATGGCAACGGAGAAAGAAAAACCGGCTTCCAGGATCGGGTACTGGATTTTGACGGTCCTGCTGCTCGTTGCTGCGGCATACATCTATTTTCGGAAGTAAACGATCGACGACCGTGTGGCGAGAGTCGGAGCTCACCGCTCTAGACACCTCCCGCCCCCTCGAATTATCCTCGCGCCCATGGACCGACGCACTTTCCTCCAAGCCACCGCTGCCGGCGCTGCTACTCTTGCCTTCTCCCGCAACTCTGTCGCCGCCGACAACCCCGACCTCGCCGCCATCCAGAAGGAAATCGAAAAGCGGCATGACGATTCCGTGCAGCGCTTGCAGCAGTGGATTCGCCAGCCCTCGATCGCCGCCGAGAAGCGCGGCATGGACGAAGGCTGCGACCTCACCATGCGCATGCTGCGCGATGCCGGATTCGGCGAGGTCACGAAAATTCCCACCGACGGCCAGCCCGGCATCTTCGCCACGCTCGATGCAGGCGCCCCGCGCACCCTCGGCCTCTATTTCATGTACGACGTGAAGCAGGCCGATCCCGCTGAATGGTCGTCGCCGCCATTCGAGGCGGCGCTTATCGATAAGCCGGGCCTGGGCAAATCGGTCGTTGGTCGTGGCGCTGTGAATCAGAAAGGTCCGGAGGCTTCATTCATAGCCGCGTTACATGCATTTCGCGGTGCCGGGCGCAAGCTGCCGGTCAACCTGGTGCTGGTGGCCGAGGGAGAAGAAGAAATCGGCTCGCCGCACTTTCCGCAGATCGTGCACCGGCCCGAGGTGCTCGCGGCGCTACGCAAGTGCAACGGAGTCTACATGCCCTCCGCCGAGCAGGACCTCGACGGCAAAGTGACCATGACTCTCGGAGCCAAGGGCATCGTCGAACTCGAACTGGTCTCCAGTGGCGAAAAGTGGGGACGCGGCCCGCGCAAAGATGTCCATTCCAGCACCAAAGCCATGCTCGACAGCCCGGCGTGGCACCTGGTCGAAGCGCTCGTTACCCTGGTGTCGCCCGACGGCAACACGCCCGCGATTGACGGCTTCGCCGACAAAGCCCGTCCGGTGTCCGACTCCGAAAGGAAAATGATCACTGAGGCCGCACGCCGCCTCGATGAGAACGTCGCCAAAAAGCAGCTCAGCGTCGATCACTGGGTGCACGACGTCAACTACCAGCAAGCGCTCGAGCTGTTGCAGTCGCGGCCCACGGTGAATATCGAAGGCCTCGTGGGCGGCTACACCGGGCCGGGAGGCAAGACCATCCTTCCCCATCGCGCGGTGGCCAAGCTCGACCTGCGCCTGGTGCCCGACATGAAGGCCGACGAAGCTCTGGCTGCGCTGAAAGCCCACCTCGCCAAACGCGGCTTCGGCGACATCGAAGTGAACATGACGGGAGGCTACGACCCGAACAGCACCTCCGCAGACGCCCCGCTGATCCGCGCCCAAGTGGCTTTTTATCGCGGCAAGGGAATCGATCCGATTATCCTGCCACGCAGCGCCGGATCGTGGCCGGGATATGTCTTCACTGGCGATCCGCTACGCCTTCCCGCCGGTCACTTTGGAATGGGCCACGGCAGTGGTGCTCACGCGCCGGATGAGTACTACGTGATCGAGTCGACGAACCCGAACGTGCAGGGTATGGACGGCGCTGTGCGCTCGCACGTGGAATATCTGTACGAGCTGGCGAGGATCTAAGTTGCCCGTGGGGACAGCCGGGGGCGGCTCTCCCCACGTGGATTGTGGCAATCGTCGGAGCTCATCCGGACTTCACGCGGGCGAGGGCGCCCGCGCCACATCGTCCCCCAGGACTACTGCGATTCTTTAGGCACGACCTTCAACTCCAGCTTCTCTGTCCAGCGCAGCACCGTGAGCGAACTGCTTACACCCACCCGCGCATCAGTCAGCAGTCTGTGCAGGTCATCCACGCCAGCCACGGGCTTGCCATCCAGCGCGATAATCACGTCACCCTCTCGCAATCCTGCTTTCTGCGCCGGACTGTCATGAGTCACGGAAATCACCACCACGCCAGTTTCCTGCGGCAGGTTGTAGAAACGTACCAGGCGCCGGTGGAGCGGCACGGTCTGGGCTTCCACACCGATGTAGCTGCGCCGGATTTTTCCTTCCTGCAGGAGCCGTCCGGCGACAAACTTCGCGGTATTGATTCCAATCGCGAAGCACAGCCCTTGTGCGCCCATGATGGTGGCCGTGTTCACTCCCATGACCCGGCCGTCGGAGGTCACCAGCGGTCCTCCCGAATTGCCCGGGTTGAGCGAGGCGTCGGTTTGAATTACGTCATCAATCATTCTTCCCGAGTAGGAGCGCAACGAGCGTCCCAGTGCACTTACCACGCCTGCCGTGACCGTGTATTGGAAGCCATAGGGATTGCCGATTGCAATCGCCAGTTGCCCCACGCGCAGCTTCTGCGAATCTCCCAGCGGAGCGGCCACGAGGCTAGGCGCGTCGTTATTGGGCACATCCACGCGTACCACCGCAAGATCGGTAGAGGGATCGTCGCCGATGGTGTGAGCCGGGAAGCGCCGCCCGTCGGCGAACGAGACTAGAATCCGCGTGGCTGCATGCACCACGTGGCTGTTGGTAAGAATCAGTCCGTCCGGAGTAAACACGAAACCCGATCCGCCACCTTGTCGTTCCCGCGGCTCACCGGAACGGCTGGTGGCCGCCTGGGCAACATCAATCTTGACTACTGACGGGCTCAGCTTTTCGGCCGCCCCCACGACTGCTTCGGAGTAGGCATCGAGCAAAGCGGAATCATTGAGAGTGCCGCCGCTGGATGGCTGAACAATTTGCTCCGAATAATCTGCCAGTGGGAAAGGACTTCCTTGTTGATCCATGATTGCTAGATGAAGGAAGCGATGCCTTGGATTCAGCCGCCCCCTGACAGCATCAACGCGGCAGGATGGAGACAGTAGCGCCGGCGTCCCGCCGGCTGTCTGACGGGCGTCTCGCCCGCCCATCGGGCCGGCCGGAGGCCGGCGCTACCGTGCAGATCTTGGGTGGAGCAGCGCTTTCAGCGCTGCATCGAAGGCGTATTTCTCCGTGCGCCTTTAGCCGCCGAGGTACTTTTTGCCGCTCTTTTCAGTTGTGATGTGATGACGATCAGTCTTGTGCTACTGCTTGGGCCGCAACCGCGTCGCTGCATTGGGCAGAACGCATGCGCTGGAAGCATCCGCTAGCGATTGCTGCAAGGCTGTGCCCACTTGGGAGAGCTCTTCGGAACTCATCAGCTTCTGCATTTCTTCAAACAGCTCGCGCTCTTCTTTGCGAATGTGGGATGCCAGCTTTTCCACCAGAGCTTGCAACCCGGCGACGTGGAGAGTACGAGCCGCCGCGCGTGAAAACAAGTTGCGCAGGAGAGCGTGGCCGGTAAGAAGTTCCTGGACCAGGGCCTGCAGCTCGGGAAAGCGCGCCGCCGCCGGAAACAACTCTTTCTCTTCAGCCGCAAAATGAAACGTGATCTCCTGCTCAAACATCTGCTGGATCTCCGCCTGCCATGCCTCCAGGTCAACCTCGCCCGCCTGGATGGCACGATCCAGACGCACGCACAGCGCCAGGCAGTGTTGGTGCTGGTGCGATAGGGGAATGAGGTTCTTGTCGCGAAGCATGTCTCTATTGTCGGCGCAATGCAAGCAATTGCGCAACCGGTCCCCTGCCGGCCTGGTGACGGCCGTCACTTATCAGTCAGGATACTTGGCCCGAATTTTTTCATACAGCGCGGAACTGTGGTTCCTTGCCTCTTGTGGTCAACCAGATTTTCGTAGGGTGAGAGTGGCGTGATTCGGCTTGGGTTGCGTTCTTTGCTTTCAAAAAGCTCTTAACCGCAAAGAACGCCAAGGATTCGCAAAGAACGCAAAGCAAGGAACCGTCGTCTAAACCGCACCACTACTCACCCGGCGGGAAGGGAAGTCTGGATTCAGACAACAGCCGCCACGGTTTGGGACACTTCTTTTACCTTTACCGCCGGCCGCAGCGTCAACCAGTCGGCTCGCACACTGTCCCACTCCTGGATCAGTATGCCGTAGGATTCGAAGAACTGACGGATACGCGCGCGTTCCCAGCCCACGGTTTCTTCCAAAATCGGTCCCAGAACCGCCAGTGCGCTGGTGCTCAGGACGGTCCTCTTAGCGATCTGGGAGACATGCTTCGCCTCCGACACGGCGATGGTAAATCCGTCGCGCATCTTGACGTGCAGCATCACGTTGATGTCCGAGCTGCCGTCTCCGGTGTAGATGATGTGATCCGGTCCGATCTGCAACTCGGCCTGCAATTGGTCGAGCGCGGCCACCTTGCCATAGCCGGCCGTGGCCCGGACCAGGGTCTCGATTTCGCCGGAGGCGCTATAGACGAATTCCGTTCCGTAGATATGGTCTTGAGGCACGATCCCTTCCAGCGCCGACTGAATCACTTCCACCGGGGACGCGGAAAGAACATAAAAGTCGAAGTGATAACCGTCCACCCCGTTCTTGAGAATCTGATAGAGCAACTCGATGTTGTCTTTCAGGCGAATGGTTTTGCCAACCTTGTACAGGTGCTCCTTGCGCACCTTTTTCCGAAACTCGGGATCATGCAGCAACAGGTAGGCCAGTTCGGCCCCCTGCTGCACCAGGTTCAGCTTGGCCATTCCCTGCGCCTTGCGTTCAAATTCGGCGGTCGGAATGCCGACCAGTTCGCTCAATACATATCCGGAATCGTCGAACGTAAGGGTCTGATCAAAGTCACTGGCAAAAAGATAGCGTTTTAAAGGTTTATCGCTCATATGAATATTAGATTCACCAACGCCTCAGATGGCCAATAAATAACATTGATGGCGGCCATTACTAAAGTGATGACCTGATGGGAGTTGCCCAATGTAGGCGTGAGCGTCCCGCTCATGCGGTTGCTCACAGCGCGAGCGCCTGGGAATTATCCGTCTGCTTGGCGCCTATTGCGTTTAAGAGCTTTTAACCGCAAAGAACGCAAAGGCGACGCAAAGGACGCAAAGGCGAGTCGCTGGCTGGCGCGTGATGCGAAACAAGCCGGCCTCAAAGCGCGTTGGTCCCCAACGTTCCTTTACTAAATCCTCTCTACAGTTGAGAATGGATGAATCGCAGCGTGCAACTGCGCACAAACCACCAGCAGACAAATGGCGTCATTGCCCGGACAGCGGGCAACAGGAGCAGGCTTAACTATGGCAGCTACCGGAGAACTCATCCGCCTCATCAATTACGTTGACGACATCAATACCACCCTTCGCCGCATCAGCGCGTCGATACCTATCATGGACGCAGACGAACGCAAGCGCCTCGCCGAAAACATACGCTCGGCCAGCACCAATCTCAACGCGGTGCTGGCACAACTGGAAAAGGGACAGTAGTGGCCCAGGTCCAGACCATCGCCGTCATCGGCGCTGGCCGGGTGGGCCGAGGCATAGCGCAGGTGGCCGCCATGGGCGGCTACCGCACCATCCTGGAAGATCTCTTACCCAACGCCCTGCGCCGGGCGGAGAGCGAAATTCGCGCCAATCTTGATCAGGCTGTCGCTGCAGGCAGAGTTTCCGCGGGTGCTGCCGACATTGCATTCTCCCGCCTGGAATTCGCCGGCAGTGTGGAAGAAGCCGCCCGCCCAGCCGACTTGGTAATCGAGGCCGTCCCGGAAGAATTGGAATCGAAAATCGAGATCTTCACTCTGCTCGACAAAATTTGCCGCCCCGGCACGATTCTGGCGTCTCAACTGTCCTCGCTCAGCATTACTGAGATTGCCCGCGTGACGTATCGCGCCAAGAACTGCGTGGGTATGCGCTTCGCCGATCCGGTTGACAGAGAGAACCGTTTAGAAGTCATCCGCGGTCAGGAGACCGACGACGACACGCTTGCCACTGCCATCGAAGTAGGAAGGCGCATGGGCAAGGAAGTGATCGTCGTCAAGGATTCCGTCACAGCTTTGCCGTAGCGCCGGCGTCCCTTCGACTTCGCTCAGGGCAGGCTCGCCGGCTGTCCCGACGGCGTCTCGCCCTCGGACGGGCATAATGACCCCGACAGCAGTCTGCCACTTGGCATATATTATTTGACAACGTGGCAGGAGTCCTTTTATACTTGAACCATGGGTGATCTTGGACTGAACCGCCCAGCCGGGAGTGCCCGGCCGGGCTCTTCGCGCCAGCCTCTCCGATTCCGTTTGCAGGGGAACAGTCTCGGCCTGACCGCGGCCAACTCCGCGGAACTCATTCGCCAGGTGGAACGAGGGTTCTCCTTTAAAACCTTGCATGCGCTCGAGACTCGAAGCGGTCTTGCCTTATCGCGCCTTGCATCCATCATCGGGATTCCGGAACGAACCTTGGCGCGGCGCAAAGCTTCGGGAAAGCTGACTCCGGAGGAGTCCGAGCGGCTGCTCCGCATCTCCGCCGTATTCGAAGGCGCAGTGGATTTGTTTGAAGGGGATGTGGCTGCCGCGGTGAACTGGCTTACCAGTCCTCGGAAGACGTTCGGTGATAGGGCTCCCCTGGCTTACGCCCGAACCGAGCTGGGTGCCCGTGAGGTCGAAAACCTGATTGGACGGCTGGAGCACGGAATCTTCTCGTGACCGTCACGGCCTGGCGTATTACCAAGCGAAAGCACGTCAGAAATGCGTTTACCGGAGAGGGCGCACGCGAGTTTGGTGGTCGCTGGAACAATCCAGGAACCGCTATGGTCTACACCGCACAGTCACAATCCCTTGCCGCACTGGAGATGTTGGTCCATCTTGACTCGTCGGAGCTGCTGGAGAAGTACGTGTTACTTGCAGTGGAGTTCGATCAGTCCCTGATCACGCCGGTTCAGCCCTTGGCGCTCCCAAGGAACTGGAGGTCCGATCCCCCACAAGCTCAAGTCCGGTCCATCGGCGATGACTGGGTTCTAAGTGGGAGTTCAGCCGTGCTTCGGGTTCCGAGCGTTCTGGTTCCGGGGGAAAACAATTTCCTGTTGAATCCCGGCCACCGGGATTTTGCCAGCATGCGCATTAGCAAGCCGCTGGCCTTTCACTTCGATCCTCGTTTAACAACCAAGACGTAGCGGAAATCGACGGCGGCCCGTTTTGTCCGCGATCCGGTTTACGGTAGCGCTGGCGTCTCGCCGGCTGTCCCGAGGGCGTCTCGCCCTCGGACGGTGAGGGCGAGACGCCCTCACGACAGCCGCCGGGACGGCGGCGCTACAAAAACCTACTTGTTAATGTCCTCTTTCGCCTCCAGGCGCTTGGCGAATGCCTGCAGCGGCTGCTTTTGCCCATCCGGGGCGCCGCCCACGGCTACGTTCATCTCCTTGACCGCGTTCGTGAAGTCGCCCTGTGCGGAGTACATCCGCGACAAGCCAACGTGCACAATCCACTGATCGGGATTCTTCTTGGCATTGTCGCGGAAAATGGCGAAGGCCTCGGCCTGTTTGCCGCCATTTTGCAGCTGGCGCGCGTAGCTGTGGAGCTGGATGGCGTTGGCCATGGTCAGCGCCTTATTGCGCGAGGCCGTAGCTTCGTCTTTCCGGCCCAGGGCGTCGAGAGCCTGTGACCTGGTCATGAAATTGTCATAACGCGCTTCGTTCAGAATCGACTTGTCGGAATATTTCAGCGCCTCTTCCAGAGCGATCTTTTCCTGCAGCAAATAGTTGGCGGCATCGTCCCAGCCCTCCCAACTGTACTGAGCCAGGCCACGAAGCTGCTGGTGGAGGTTCTGCTCGACGACCTCATGGGTGTTCACCCCGACCTTGAACGGAACTGAAACCTTCTCCCATCGCAAAGTGACCACAGAAGAATCCGGTGTCACATCGTCGAAGTCGTAAGCGAGCGCTTCATGGAATTCAGCCTCCTGCGGCTTCACCGTGACCCGAAGCGCATCCTCGGCCTGGTCGTAGGTAAAGCTGCCCCAGGAAGTCGAATTGTTGGAAAAGATGACCGTCCACTCGTTTTCTCCCGGAATCATGTGCAGACCGTAGGTCCCCTTGGGCAAAGGCTTTCCCTCGATGGTCACCGGATCCGTGAACCTGATCGTCGTATTTTCGTTGGCGCCCGCCCGCCAAACTTGCCCGTAAGCCACCAGCCCGCCCCAGACTTTCCGTTTGTTCACCACGGGGCGGTGGTAGTTGATGGTGACATCGGTGATTCCAATTCGTTGAGTCACGACCGCATGCTGGCTTGGCCGGGGCAAGTCTAGAACGAACGACTGCGCGTTGGCCACCGACCCGAGCATCAGCAAACCTTCGATCACGAGCACAGCACGCACCAGCAGTTTGTACACAGTGCAAACCTCCCCATCTGGGTTGTAATTTTG
>JBGQIG010000047.1:0-12296 GCA_041498365.1 Terriglobia bacterium
CAAATCTTTTTCTGCGCCGCGAAAGTTCAGGCGGGAGAGCGAACCGTACATCAAAGTGGGAAGGTACGGATGCTCACGGCGCCTGCGTTCACTTTTTAGCAAGCTGAGACCGTTGTTCGGGCCGGAGCTCTCTCCTTTGGCGGTGGCAATGAGCAAGTCGTTTTCGTGAACGGCCAGAGCACTGGGGTACCAGTCCGTAGGGATGAAACCGATAGCGTCACTAGGCAAGGGAAAAGAGATGCCCGGTTTGGCCAGCGCCGCGGTATCGAAAACCGCAATCGCATTCAATGAAGCGTCGGCCACAAACAGACGGGTGCCATCGGATGATTGGGCCAGAGCATTCGGATAAGTTCCGGCGTGTTCCTGCCGGGGAAGGTTGGTGGAGGAAAGATGAAGGACCTCTCCCGAGGCAGCGTCGACCACCGCCACGGCGTCGGCATTGGACAGAGCAACATACAGCAGTTTCTCATCCGGGCCGAGCAGAAGAGCGGTGGGATGGGAGCCGGGCAAAGTCTCAGACTTGGGCTGCAATAGGGAAATCCAGCGGGTCACATGCCCGGAAATCAGGTCCAGTTCGGCGACGTTGGAGGCATTCCAAAGGCTGCACCAGGCGCGTCGGCCGTCACGGGTTGCGACCACGGTGTAGGGAAATGAAGACGGAATCATGGCATGCGTGCTGACGTCGAACTGCTGCAGAATGCGGCCATCGGTGGAGTCGAGCAGGAGAACATTGTCGGAGAGGTTGTTGGCCACCAGCAGCTTGTCGCGACCCTCGCCGGAAATCACGGCCAGGCCGGCGGGATACGGAATCGCAGTCCCCGCCGGCGTTTTGCGGAGTCCAAAAGCGACCTTTTTGCCCACAGCAATTTTCTGCGGCGCAATTTTTATGAAGCGCTCCGGACTCAACTTGCCACCATCAAATTTATAGACGGCAATGCCATTACCTGTGTTCCCCGGTTTCACGCCCGTAGGGTCGGTGATTGAGCCCATCGACGCATAGAGATGACTGCCGTCCGAGCTGAAAACGAGTCCAAGGAAGTAACTTTGATGGGCGGAGTCGGACAGGCGGGCATCGGGAAAATCCATCAGCTGGTTGCTGGCGAGATCGAGAACGGTTATGGACTGATGCGCCTGCGTCTGCTGCGTGCCATAGCCGTTGTTCAACAGCGCCGCGAAGTGACCATCGGGACTCAAGGCAATGTTCACGGGAAAGCTGTTCACGGAACCGAGCCGTCCGGGTGAAGGCGTGGTCAGCAGTTTGCTGGTGGGAAGCGGGATCTGCCGTGACTCCTTAGGATGTTGGGCAAGAAGCGGCAGGGTGATAACCATGCCAAGCATGAGTGCGGCGACGTAAGAGCAGCCCTTCAAACTTCCTCCTGTGACAGAAAAGTTGTAACAGTGAGACCGGAAAAAGAAAAGGCGTACGGTCAAGCCGGTCGAGGGCCCCTGATTTGCAGGCTAGTGCATGGCCCCGCTGGGAACGAAGTGAGACACGATCTGTCCCACGGATTGTGGGAATTGGGCGCCCAGCAGGGCGAGGATGGGGACAATGCCATAGATCAGAATCCGGAAGATGAATTCACGGTCCCAATTGATCCGGCCCGGTTGGGTCCCATTCAGACTGCTCAACACCGGATCGCGATTCATCTGGATGAACACCCACATAGCAATTCCCACAAAAGAAAGGATGACCACCCAGTTAAACAGCAGCAAAGGATTATGCGGTTGGAACGGATACGAGCTGACGGCAAAGAGCATCAGCAGTAGCCCCGATACAGACGTAACGATGAGGTTTTGCATCTGGGGCATGACGTGGGCCAGAAAGTGTGCCACGCGACCGACCAGAAAATCCTCGCCGAGCTCGAATACTTCCTCTGGCGGTCTTGATGTCGAAGCCTTGGCCGCTTTCTCGGAAGCGCCGCGCACCCTTTTCCACCCCACTTCCTGCAAGGCCAGTGAAACCTCTGCAACTACGTAGGATAAGGCTTCCTGGGATCTGCGTTCGCACCTCAGAACCTTTCGCCAGTTACCGGCGGCGTCGGCCTGGCGCGCAGACGCCAAGTGCGATTCTGCCTTCCGCACTCTGCCCGCCATCACTTCGGAACCCAGCCGCTGCAATGCGGATCGCTCGTCCGCCGACAGTATTGTTGCCGAAGTGGTTTCACCCTCAGGTCGATCTCTTAAATCCACTACGGCCAACCGGGTCTCCGTCCCCTGACTTTTCCCTTCGGCCGTCGCCCGGCGGCCTTCGTCGCCGACGGCCGGCAACAAGCGAATTTCTCTTACTTCGAGCAGGTCTCCAGCCCACTGGCACAACTTCTGGGCTTGTTCCACAGAGGCCGCCAAAGCAGCCAAAGTCGGTGTGGGGGAAGCAAGATCAATCTTGTGCCCCAATGGAAAGCTGTGCTGTAAACGTTTGTACGCCGTACGCAGGGGCACGAGGGAAAGATGCTGGAGCAGATGATGCATCCGTCGCCAAAGGCCATAAAATCGCAGAACGCCGCACCAAAGGGCCAGATTCACGGCCAAGAACGACGAGCCGATCATCCAGTAGAAAGCATTGCCTTCAAGCGGCTTTACCAGCCGCAAGCCAAACAGGTAGCCGATTGAACACACGGCCAGTGCGACCACAACGGTCGCACCAGGCAGCCGGAGGGAGGCACGTCCCAAATAGCTGCGCAACTGATCTTCAAGGCTGTATAGCTCCAGGAACGGCCCGCTGAAACAGAGAAACCCTTTCTCACTCTCGAATCTCTCCATCTGACGCACGCGGCGAAAACTTAAGGCCCAGAGAAAACCTGCCATGAAAATCAGGAACAAGGGCACTAGCACCGAAACTCCGCTCAGCAAGTCCAGGGAGCGAATGCTGGCGAAAAGTGCGCTGCGACTGTCCTGACCCAGCGCCTGCCAGACCCAGCCTGCGGAAAGCCAACCCGCGCAGATGACCACCAGCGCGGATCCCGCCGCAATGGGGGCCCATGCCGCCAGACTCAGCTTCTCGTGCACCTCCCCTTCATCCCCTTTTTTCGACTGCAACCCGGCCAGAACATGCCGAACCCCGATCAAAAGCAATAGAACGCTGATGCAATCAGCCGCCGCGAAAACACCAGGCCAAAGCCATCCGCTGGGCGAATTCCACGTGAGGGCACCAATCCTTCCCATGACGATCAAAGGAACTACGCAGACGGTGGTGGCTACGGCCGAGAAGGCCAGCAGACTGGCGGAGGCGGCGAGCAGGAAGAGTTCTCCGCCCCGGCGAGAGGTCTCCGAATCCGCTTCTGCCAAAGCCTGTTCCAGCCAACTCTCCGCGTACCAGCTCTCCGTTGCCGTCGCCTTCCCCCCAGGTTTCCGGGAGCGCTTGAATAGCGGTAAGCAAAAACCGAGGCACACCGTGGCTCCTGCCGCCATGAAAATGAGAGTTGCAACCGGATACAGGCCGCGGAACCACGACTCTTGTTCCTCCTTTTTCTCCTTTTCCTCCTCCTTCGTCTCCTCCAGAAGCTCCTCCTTCGTCTTCGCTCCATTAAGCTTCAGCTTCGGTGGCACCTTATACATGTAGTCCGCGGAGGAGAAAATCCCGTTCGTGTCATAGGCCCTTAGGGGCCACATCCGATTCCGGCCCACTACGGTAATCCACAAAGGCGGCAGCGTCGGTTCCAGTTCGAAGGGCAGCCCATACTCCAGCATCGAGTCATCGTTCTTGCCGAGCAAGGCCAGAGTAGCGTTAAAGACGCCCTCCGAAACCTGGTCCGGAAACTGCCGCTGCACATGGGGCCGATGTGGGGGCGGATGCGGCGGGCTCCAGAGCAGGTTCATATTCATCAAGGGATAGGACGTCGCAAGCAGCATCCCGCGAAGACCGGAGTTCACTTCCGGGTGGAGCAAAAGCAGATCTGGATTAAAAGCAAACAACACAGCCGCGGGACAATGCTCGTGAACTTCCTGGGCCAGGAAGATCGTGTCCCGGATGTCGGTCGCCGTAATTCCCACATAGCGGTACCTTCCACGGGAGATGGTTGCCAGAAGTTGGGAGATGATCTGCTCAGACGTCAACGGGTCTATCGGAGAAAATGGAGAAAAGCTATCTTTGGCTTGATTGACCTCCTCGAGCGCTTTTGCCAGCGGCAGTCCCGGCGGAGGCGCAACGAGTTGCGGTGCAGCCGGCAGTTGCGACTGTCTCACCTCTTCCGCGGCAGCGCGCAACTGAGAAATGTGGAGAGGAAACGGAATCGACGTGGCCTTGGTCTCGTCAGGGCACGAGATCGTGGTGGTCGTGGTTGTTGCGGTTGCAGGGGTTGTCGTGAAGCCGTAAACCGTAGTGCTCTCGGAAAGCAAAGCGACCTTCCCAGTGTCAAAGTGTGGATCGGTAGATTGCAAGTAGTTAAACAGCGCACATCGACTGTCGGCGCTGGGTGCCAGCATTGAATGGAAAAAACGGTCTTTCTTCTTCTCGATTTCATAATTCTTCTTGGTTTCATAATTCTGGATCACGGGGAAGTCGGTATCCGGCTTGATCGCAGCATTGACAGCCGTGGCACTTCCAGAAACCATCCGCACCGTGGCGGTCTGGGCGTTTGCTGGCGAGTTCAACCAGGAACCGAGCGCAAAGTCGACAGACTGGGCTGATCCAGAAAATGTGGGGCCCAAGAGGCGGATTTCCTGACATTTTTCCTGCTGCGATTCAGAAACAGTGTTCTTCTTGCTGCCCCAGTCGCAAAAGAAGGCCACCTCGTTCAACGCAGCTGTCATCGCCCTCTTCTGAATTCCGCGGACTGGGGTCTCTCCTACCAGGTAAAGCAGCAACAATTCAGGTCCATCGTCGGTTTTGTCGGGCGCGGGCGTGACGGCCTTTGAAACAGCCGTCTGTGTAGCTGCTGGTTTGCCACCTAAATTGGCGTCTGGGGACTCGCCGGTTCGCCGCCTTACCCGGCGAAAGAGAACGACACCGGGCTCCGTAGCAAACGGCCGTTGCTTCTGACACTGTTTTTGGTCGTCCTCCTCGGCTGGGGAGTCGTTCTTGTGCTTAACCCCCTTCTTGTCGTCACCTGCCTTAGTCTCATCGTTTGAGTCGTCACCGTCAGCCGCGCTCTTGCCGCGCCTTAGCAGGCAGTCTTGCCATGGCAAGTGAAAGCGACCAGTAGGGAGGTAGTTGCCAGCCTGCAGGGCAGCCTGGATTGAGCTAAGGCTGCGGTCGAACATGAAGGGCAGACCGGACTCCACCGGGTCTGGTACGGTGGCAATCAGAAACTCGATCGTGGTCCTACGGCGAGGATCATCGGGGGCCCAGGATGGGGGCCCGCTGGTGTTCCACCCCCAGAAGCGACGCACCAGTTTTAGTCCACCTAACCACATCCCTGGGTGTGCGTTCGTGGCTCTCAGGCCGTTAGTCTGTATTTCGGCTTGACCCGCGAAGCCATGGGCTGGAACTCGATCGCTGCGTGGTCGCAGGATATAGCAGTGCCAACGCCGCGAGCAGCGGGATGAGGAGTTCGGAATTTCCCCGGCGATTCACGAGAGAGCACCACACTAGGCTGATGCCAGCGGCGCGAAGGCGCCCGCTCAGGAGGGAAGGTGCTGATTATGCCCCTCGTCTGTGGAGCTGTCAATGGGGATTCTGGAGGCAAACCGCCCCTCGGCGGGGCCGCAAGAATCAGGTTCGGGAGGCGAACCTGCCGGAGTTCCTCAACCACGAAGAGGCGTCAGCCGCCCGTCAGTGAGTGTCCGTAACTTCCTGGTGTTCCGGCTGTTCGGGCGTAACATTGTGCCGGACGTCGGCTCCGCGCACCCAGAAGATTACGTCTTCGGCGATATTGGTGGCGTGGTCGGCGACGCGTTCCAGGTTGCGGGCGACCAGCAGAGCATCTAACGCCTGGCGGGTCACATCCGGGCGTTCGTTCATGGTTTTCACCAGGACGATGAACGCTTCATCTTTCATTCGGTCAACCACGTTATCCATCTCGAGGACCGCCTGCGCGAGCTCGGCTTTGCCTTCGATAAAGGACTCGAGAGCGCGGCGCACCATGGCGGAAACCGCCGCCGCCATGCGCGGGATGTCCACCGGAAGGTCGGCTTTGGGCAGGTCCACCATGTCCATCACGCGCTCGGCGATGTTGACCGCCTGGTCGCCTACGCGCTCCAGATCGGCGTTGATCTTGGTGACCGCGAGAATGAAGCGGAGGTCCACGGCCATGGGTTGCTGCATGGCCAGAAGGTCGAAGGCCAGCTCGTCGATCTCGCGCTCGGCCAGGTTGATTTGAGTCTCGCCTTCGAGCACCATCCGGCAGCGCGTCAGGTCGCGCTCGATATAAGCCTGGCAGGCGCGATCCACCGCCTGCTCGGCCAGTCCGCCCATGCGGAGCAAACGTGCCCGGAGTTCGTCCAGTCCTTGTAGAAAACGGGTACGCGCCATTATCCGAACCTGCCTGTTATGTAATCTTCCGTCCGTTTGTCGGACGGAGTAGTGAATATCTTCTCAGTCTTGTCGAACTCGATCAACTTGCCCAGAAGAAAGAATCCGGTGAATTCGGCGACCCGCGATGCCTGCTGCATGTTATGGGTCACGATCACGATGGTGAACCGTTCCTTGAGCTGGAAGATGAGTTCTTCGATCTTGCCAGTAGAAATGGGATCGAGTGCCGAGCAGGGCTCGTCCATCAGCAGAACCTGTGGCTCGACGGCGATGGCGCGGGCGATGCAGAGGCGCTGCTGCTGGCCTCCGGAGAGGCTGGCGCCCGACTTCTTGCGCACCGTGTCCTTGACCTCATCCCAAAGGGCGGACAGCCGCAGCGAGCGCTCCACGATTTCGTCCAGGCGCTTGCGGTCACGGAACCCATTGAGCGTCAACCCGGCCGCCACGTTGTCGTAGATGGTCATGGTGGGAAACGGATTGGCCTTCTGGAACACCATGCCGATGCGGCGGCGAATCTGCACGGCTGAAGTCCCGTTGTACACGTCCATGTCGCCGATGCGCACCCGGCCCGTGGCTCGGGCTTCCGGAATCGTCTCGTGCATGCGATTCAGGCAGCGCACGAAAGTGGACTTCCCGCAGCCGGACGGGCCAATCACGGCGGTGGCATGGTTGGCCGCCACCGTCATGTTGATGTCTTGAAGAGCCTGAGTCTTACCGAACCAGGCGTTCAGCTTGTCGACTTGGATGCCCACACCCATAGTTCAGTTCGCTCCCTTAAGCATACCGCGGCTGGTCACCAGGCGTACGGCGCCGACCGACGCGACAATCAGCACAATCAGAATCAAGGCTCCCGCCCAGGCCTGACGGTGCCATTCGTCAAACGGCGAAATGGCATAAGTAAAGATCTGCAGGGACAATGCAGCCGTGGGCTGCTCCAGTTTCCAGTTCCAGTACTGATTGCCGAACGCCGTGAACAGAAGCGGCGCGGTTTCTCCGGCGACCCGCGCAAAAGCCAGCATCACTCCAGTAATCACTCCTGAAGTGGCAGTGCGAAGTGTAATCGAAAGCGTGGTGCGCCAGCGCGAAACCCCCAGACCGTAAGCCGCCTCGCGCACTATTTGCGGCACCAGCAACAGCATCTCCTCGGTGGTGCGGGTAATGGTGGGAACCATCATAATGGCGAGGGCCACACCACCCGCCAGCGCCGAGAAGTGGCCCTGACTCAGGACTACCAAGCCGTAGGCCACGATACCCACGATAATGGAGGGCACGCCATTGAGCACGTCCGCGGTGAAGCGTATCAGGTTGCCCAGGCGAGTCCCGCGGCCATATTCCGAAAGATAGATTCCGGCGCCGATCCCGAGCGGGACGCCGAAGGTGCTGGCGATGAGCAGAATATAAACCGATCCAGCTATGGCATTGGCCATACCTCCACCGGCTTCCCCAGGCGGCTTCGGAATCTTGGTCAGGAAATCCCAGTTGATCGAACCAATACCCCGGTACACCAGATAGCCGAAGACGGCCGCCAGGGGCAGCAATACGAGGAATACGGCTCCCGCAGCGGCACCAGTTGCCAGAGAATTCACGGCGCGACGCCACAGGCTGATGGGGGCAGCGGCAAAGTCGGAGGTGACGGTCACGTTTTCAGGCATTGCCCCTCGCTGGGGTACCACGCGTAACCGTCCAGACCAGAAGCTGGGCCACGATGTTGACGATGATGGTCACGAGAAACAGCGCCAATCCGACTTCCACCAGCGCGCTGAGATAAAGATCGCCGGTGGCTTCACTGAATTCGTTAGCGATCACACTGGCCATGGTGTATCCGGGCGCAAACAGAGATTTTGCGATTTCGGGACGGTTGCCAATCACCATGGTGACCGCCATGGTCTCTCCCAAAGCCCGGCCCAAGCCGAGAATGATACCACCCATGATGCCGGCGCGAGCGTTGCGCAAGACCCCGGTTCGTATCATCTCCCAGCGCGTGGCGCCGAGCGCGAGCACCGCTTCCCTCTGTTGTTGCGGCACTGCCGTCATGACCTCACGGGTGATCGAGGAAATAATAGGAATCACCATGATGGCCAGGATGATTCCAGCGGCCAGCATGCCGATGCCGAAGGGTGGTCCTTCAAACAAACCGGTCCAGCCCAGGTATTTTGCCAGCCACGGCTGCAGATATTGGCGCAACAGTGGCACCAGGACGAAAATTGCCCACAGGCCGTAAATCACGCTCGGAATCGCGGCCAGCAACTCGGTGGTGAAAGCCAGAGGTCCGCGCAGCCAACGGGGCGACATCTCGGTGATAAAGACTGCCACCCCGACCGCCAAAGGTACGGCGATCAGCAGCGCGAGAATCGAAGAGACAATCGTGCCGTAAACAAAGGGGAGGGCACCATAATGATCGTTGACCGGATCCCAATCGCTAAGGAAAAAGAATTTCCAGCCAAACGCGTGCCAGGAGAGGCTGGACTTGGTAATCAACTGGTACACAATCAGGCCAACCAGGGCAAGAACCGAAAGGCCGCAAGCCAGGATGACGTAATAGAATGCTGCGTCCGCGTGCCGGCTGTCGCCAGCATGGATCAGCACCTCGGCCTTCGCGTTGGCCTCGCCTGCAACTGCTTCTTTCGGAAGGGGTTGCGGACCTGTCAGGCGAGGCGCTCCTAAAGCTCGATTTGCCATCACGGGCAAGCTAGCAGAATCGTGTTACAGCAGTGTTAAAATACCGGGTCGTCCCTGCTTCAGGAAAAACTTCTGGAGGGCGATCCGGAAGACCGGTTCCCACAATTTGCCTTTCCCACGACCAGACTGTATTTTTTTCGGGGCCTAATTTGGTTTGACTATGCCGCTAGACCAAGCATCTACTCGTCCCACCTTCCGCAGGCTCAGCCGGCAACTGGCAAAGCTTGCGCGCAGGCCTACCCCGGAGAGCGTCCATAAGTATCGCACTTCCAGCCGCAGAGTAGAAGTGCTGGTGTCCGACCTGGCTCAGAAGCGCAGTGGCAATGACAAGAAACTGCTGAAGCTCCTGGCCCGCTTGCGCAAGAAGGCAGGTCGGGTTCGCGATCTGGACGTACAGAGCGCGGCGCTGCGCAGCCTGAAGATTCCACAAGAACCAGGGCGCAAGTCACAACTCACGCGCACGCTGGCCGAGGAACGTGCGAAACAGGAAAAGAAGCTGCTCAAGGCCCTGGACGGGAAAGCAGTTACCGAGGTACGCAAGCGCTTGAAGCGTACCGCGAGCAGTCTCGAGATTCCTAAGAACACTGACCCCTTGAGCCTGGCCAGGCAGAAGCTCGCTGACCTGGAACTCGACCAAGGTGCCGTAACCGAGAAGACCCTGCACCAGTTCAGGATTGTCGGCAAGCGGGCGCGTTATATCGCAGAACTGGCGGGCAAAGACGCCGAAGCCACCCGGCTGATCGCGCTGCTCAACCACATGCAGGACGTAATCGGCGACTGGCATGACTGGCTTCAGCTGGCCGAAAGGGCGGAAAAGCTTTTCGGCGGCGTGCAGGATTCGGCCCTGGTGGCCGCATTGCACAACGTGACCCGGGCCAAGTTCCGCCAGGCAGTGCACACTCTGACGGAAACGCGGGCGGCGCTGGTCCTCAAGAAGCCGATTTCGCTGACAACCACGGCCCGCCAGTCCACGCGCCAGAGTCCGGCTGCAGCCGCTGCCGTGGCCTGAGCCCAGTATCGAGTCGTCAATCAGCGACTCCGGTGCTATCGCAGACAGGGCTGTTTACAAACTAAATGTAAGTCGATCACATTCCGTGAGTTTGTCGGGATCCTTAACCGTGTGCTTCAGATCCCGGCGTTCTAAACCTCTGATGCAAGGCCCACTTGTCTAATGGGAGAGCCGCTTAGAGATTAGAGTGGCGTGGAATACACCGTCCTTGCTCCAGGTGCCCTTGCAGATCACTCGATCATTATCCTTAACCTGACTGGCATCAATGTCGTTGACCTTCTTGCTGCCGTGCTCCTGACTGACCCATTTCGTCGAGCTATCATATTGGACGGTCATCTCAGCACCATCCGAATTGCGAACGGTCAGGGTAGATTTATCCGGACTGCTCCTGATGACATTCCCCTCCCAGCGTCCCGCTTTCTCGGCCTTCGCTGGGGCCGGAGCCTCCTGCGCAAACACTGCCATTGACAGCGGGAAGGCAAGTACAGACGTGAACAACAAAATTAGTAGCTTCTTCATCATGTGACTCTCTCCTTGTTCAGCCAAAAGATTCTGCGGCAGAAACAATAGACCTGGGGACTGAAAAGAGCAACCTTTATTCGGACTACCGATCCGTTTCATCATCCTGAGCGTCCAATCCAGCGCGTCGCACTGGATTCACAACGCAGCGTCTCTTGCTTCAGTAGAGCACTTCCTTTTCGCCTTTTTCGGAGATTAGTTTCTGGAAGTGCTCCACGATCTTGTCCCGTCGAGCCATCACTGTTTTAACTTCATCCTTGGTCAGATAATGCTTGGTCCTTTCCGCCAGCTGGTTTCCATCCAGGGCCTTCAGCTTTTCGAACAACTGCCGGTCGCAGCGTACCAGTTCCTCATTGGGGTTTTTCAGGTCCGTGCGAAGCCGGAATGCACGGGTGAAATCGACTCTCCAGATCTTCCAATCCTCCCCGATTAATACGTTAGTGAGGTTGGCATCGATATCGTAGACCAGTTGGTCGAAGACGCGAACCCTGTACATCTGATTGTTCCAAGCGTCCGCATCGGGCGCGATTAATTTACGCTTGTGGCGCTCCACTTCATCCATCTTCACCGGCAACCACCAGCTGAACGAGCCGTCATCGCCATTCCATTTGCGTTCAACATACACGGGCAGCATGTCGTCAACACCCAGCAGTTCGGCCAACTGATAAGCGGCGATGTTGTACTTGTAAGAATCGACGAAACCCACTTCGGTGCCACTGAGAAGCTGCTTCGTGGCTTTGTGTTCATCAATTGCCTGGAAAGAGGCGTCGTGGGTCAAGGTGCCGTCCGTGAGCGTAAGCCGCCAGGGGTTGGTGATGCCTTTACTGGACCGCTGGCTCTTCACCACCTTAGCGGTAAGAAGGAAATGCTCAATCTGCTCCCTGGTCAGGGTTGGCTCATCGGAGGCGGTGACCGAGCGTGTCCAAGCCAGACACAGGAGCGTGGCAAGAATTAGCCTGCGCCAAGGCAAATGATGTACGTACATCACAACAGCCTTCCCTGAAACAACGCGAACAAATTTATGCCCTAAACCACCATTCGGCAACCTAAAACGCCACTGGACACGAGGTTGAGATTTTATGGGGACCTTTGTGCGATGGACCTCTCGGCCTGTTAGACACCAGTAGCCGGCCTTGACTTGGGTACTCCAGCCCCCTAAGATTGCCTCCCGAGGATTGGGGTTCCCTCAACAAGTTCCAGGATTTGGGTGACCACGCACTTCATCCGGAACACTTCGTTGACTTGCTTCTGACGCCGTTCTACCATGCTCTTCCGTCGCTGCGAGGCCACAACCCCATGCGCTTCTTCATCCTATGCCGCTAAAGATGGAGACAGACATTTCGGGCGACGTGATCATTCTGTATTGCGCTGGACGCCTTGTGTTTGGCGACGAGACCGCCGCCTTCCGCGAGAGAATAAATAACATCCTCCTGGGGGCCCAGCAGATTGTCATCAACCTCAGCAGAGTCCAGTACATCGACAGCGGGGGCTTGGGCACACTGGTTGGGGTGCTGGCGTCAACCCGGAACCGACACGGTGAGATCAAACTAGTTCGCCCCAATCAGCGCGTGACTGACTTGCTTCACCGAACAAGGCTAAATACGGTCTTCAAGACGTACGAAACTGATCAAGAGGCGGTTGCAGCCTTCCAGACGAATAGCTAGCCTTCTCACGATGCGG
>JBGQIG010000048.1:0-12149 GCA_041498365.1 Terriglobia bacterium
CAGATGGACGAGAAGGACCCCATCATTTCGCTCCCAGGGAGGTTCTCATGGAGGAAGTACCCGCGGCAGCATCGGGATCGCGCCGCAACGAAGACATCGCACTGGATCTGATGAAGTTTGTCGCCATGACCACAGGCTACGGCCGCACCACGTCGTCAGGAGTGGGCTTTCAGGGTACCGGGGCCGCTGCCAAGCCCGAAGAGTATGCTGCCCATCTGCTCGAACTCTACGGAAAGTGCCTGCAGGCGGTCGCTGGAAAGAAGTAACCATCCGCCTTGCGCAAATCGTTCCCGAAGCGCAGAATTGTGCCCTCCTGAAACTCGTCTGAGGAGGCCATATGAGTGCACCATCACCGGCGTCGTTATTGCGGCGCGCTTCCGGGTTGTCCATTGCCTGGGGCGTAATGCTTATCGTCTTTGGGATGTTGGCCATCGGCTCGCCGCTGCTGGCGGCCGTGGCGGTCAATGCGCTGATCGCATGGCTCATTGTTCTCGCCGGCGTAGTCCACGCGGTAATAGCTTTTCGCGCGCACGGCGCGGGCGGCATTATCTGGAGGCTGCTGGTGGGACTGGCTTACATCTTCATCGGCGGGTATTTGCTCTGGCATCCGCTGCTGGGTGTGGCGACATTGACCCTGCTGCTGGCGTCGCTCTTCCTGTTCGAAGGTGTGCTGGATCTGGTCTTGTACTTCAGACTTCGTCCGCTGCTCGGAGCGGGCTGGTTGCTGTTTGACGGCCTGGTCACCTTGATGCTGGCCCTGCTGATCTGGTTCCAGTGGCCATCAAGTTCCCTCTGGGCGATCGGCACCCTGGTGGGAGTGAGCATGATCATGAGCGGGGTCGCCCGCGTGATGATGTCGCTGGCTGCACGCCGGCTGACCGAAACGACGACGCTGCCCAAGGCAGCGTAGCGTCGTTTCCTCAACCCCTTGCCGGGGCGCGGTCCGCACTCCATTGATTCGCGGGATGCCGACGGCGATCCACGGCTGGCGTAGGTGCCAAGTCCGGGACTAGCGCCGACGCCCGCCCTTACGGCGGGCTGATTTCTTCGCCTTGCGCGCTGGCTTTCTCTTCGCCGGCTTGCGCGCCGCTTTCTTCTTCTTCTTGGTCGGCTTCTTCCTGGGAGCCTTGCGTGCCGGTTTCTTCTTGGCTGGTTTTTTCGCCGCCTTTTTTCGCGGGGGCTTGGGCGAGCCTCCACCGCCCGGGGCGCGAGGCGGCGCCGGCTCCGGAGCGGCGGGTTCCGGTTGAGGCTCGCTCATTCCGGGTACTTCGGCTTCTTCCTCCTCCTCCTCTTCCTCGTAATCTTCTTCTAGCGAGTCGCCGTAAGCGCCGCTGTCGCCAAATTCATCGGCTTCGTCATCTCGTGCATAGAGGGTCTCGTCAAAGTTCATTTCTCCTCCTGGTTTTTGGGCCGCGCTGGGCGCCGGTCCGCCACGCAAGCGCAGCGGGTACTACGGAAATAAAAAGAAAGTTGAAAGACTACTGCGTTGGCTGAACGGGCCGCGATTATAGCACAGCGTTTTTCGCGCGACCGTTTTGCGAGCCAGGTGCTGCGATCCGCAGGTTGCATATTACACCGAGCAGGCAATGTCGAGTAAACCGGGCCCAGGAATTTTCGTCTCAGTTTCTTGCTTTTTGGAAGGATGAGCCTAAAGCAGGCAGCTCATGCGAGTTGGCGAGCAAGCGAAGGCAGCAGCCGGCGTCTATCGAACGTCGCGAATCACCAGAACCATGCCCGGCCGCGGCATCGCCAGGTTGCCGTTGTCCCGCTTCAAGGCGGCGACCGTGGTGTGGTGAGTCGTGGCGATTGAGTTCAAAGTCTCGCCCGGCTGTACTTTGTGATGCTGCACCGACCTTCGTTTGGCTGAGCGTAAACTGCTCTTAGGCTTGGACTTAGATGCCCCTGCTTGATCGTTCTGAAGGACGCTTGGAGTTACCGGCAGATGAACGTACACGATACGGCGTCCGCGCAGGCTATCGCCCTTCAGGTGGTTCCAGCGGCGAATCATCACCGGCGGAAGGCTGAAATTGTCCGCGACCGACTGGACTGTATCTCCCTTCCGCACCTTGTAACGAGTGGCGCGGCGGGCGTAGCTGGCGCCGTCTTCGGTAGCAGCATGCTTGCCCGGCGGGATGGGGATAATGAGCTTGCTCTCCAGGCGGAGGTCGTCATCGTCTTGCAGATGGTTCTCCCTCAAGATCGCCTGCTGGCTGGTCCGGTAGGTGCGAGCAATCGAGGCCAGAGTGTCACCCTGCGCCACTTCGTGATAGCGCCACCACACCCGCATCTGCGGGGGGATAGGCTCGATCGCGGCCAAATAGCGGTCTCTGGCGCCAATCGGTAAGTGAAGTTCGAATGTCTGGTCCTTGGGAGTAGCCAAGCGCAGCAGACTGGGATTCAGATCCTGCAGGGTTGCGGGTGAGATATTCAGGCACTGAGCCGCCAGGCGCAGGTCCACCGAATAATCGATCTTGACCGTGTCATGGGGAACCGGTTGCGCCGGAACAATGTTGTCCAACCCGTATTGCGCGGGATTTTTGGCCATGATCGTGACGGCCAGAATAATGGGCACGTAGTTACGGGTTTCCTTGGGCAGCACGTTGCGTTTGTAAAGTTCCCAGAAGTCGGCATAGCCCGTGCGCTTGACAGCACTCTGGACCGAGCCTGGTCCGGAATTGTAGGCGGCCATTGCCAGGTACCAATCCCCGAACTGGTTATAGAGATCTTTCAGGTGACGGGCGGCGGCGCGCGTGGCCTTTTCCGGGTCCTGGCGCTCGTCCACCCACAGATTGCGCTTTAAACCGTAACCCCGGGCGCGACTGGACATGA
Source organism: Terriglobia bacterium (assembly GCA_041498365.1). Taxonomy (GTDB): domain Bacteria; phylum Acidobacteriota; class Terriglobia; order Terriglobales; family Acidobacteriaceae; genus JAIQFF01. Next base: position 2,830 of record JBGQIG010000048.1, read on the forward strand.
ACTGCCACATGCCGCGAGCTCCTACCCGCGAAAGCGCCAGGGGATGAAACCCCGACTCCGCTTGTGCCAGATAGATCAGTTCCTGAGGAACGCCTTCTTCACGCAGGGTGCTCTCGATCATTTCGCGGTAACGCCCACCGCGCTCCAGTGCGTTCTGCAGCGTGTCGCGTCCCCGGCCAGAAAAATAATTGATGTAACCCGCCACCGGGTCGGTCAACATGAGCGGAAGATCGGAATGTGTGGCCTTGATCTCGGCTTCGGCCTGTGCCTTGACGCCGGCATCCACCGGAGGTGTGACCTCGTTGACTTCATCAATCGGGGCGGGCTCGGCCTTCTGTTGGGCGGATGGGTTGTCCGACTGCAGCGCCGCCATCTCCGGGCGGTTTACGCTCTCCAGGACTCGCTCCAGCTCATGCTGAACTCGCTCGTCCGAGCGAATCTCGGCCGGGCTTTGCAGCAGCAGATCAACCGCATGATCAAAATTCTGCTTGGCGGCTCCCAGGTCTCCGGCCTTGAACTTTTCTTCTCCTATCTGATACTCCCGCTCGGCATGCGCAATCAGATCAGCAACTGGATCCCGCCTAGGCTGGGGCGCGGCCTGCACCTCTTCGGAAAGGGTGTCGGGTATCGTTTGGGGAATAGTGGCCAGGACGGGGGCCAGTGCTGGTGCGTTGGCTTGTGGCGCCGGGAGCTTCGCCTGGCGCTGGTCCGTGTGGCAGGCCGTACCGGCCATAACCAGCGCCGACAAAAGCGCAATCAGCAGATGGAGCTTTTTGATCCCCATTTTTATCTATGACTTACACTAGCTGTTCTCTTTCCGGCAGCGTAGGTTACCGGGATTCTGAATCGTATCCCCATCAAATTGAAGGGTCAATCGATAAGGTGGATACGCCCTGTTACCTAGGGACAGGGCGCGCATGATACTCGCGGGCGCTGCCGCCGCGCAACAGATTTGAAGCAGGAACTGAGGACCGGGGTTGCTGATACCAACGATAGTTGTTCGTGTGGACAGCAGGTTTATACTCAAGCTAGTTGACAGGGGGACGTCGGTGTACACCTGCCCGCGGATCTTTCGCTGCCATCCCAATCTCGACGATGAAGTGAATAGCAACATCGTGGAATCAGAGATTGAAGGCGGAGCGTTTCTCGACGATCTTCCTGCCCGGACCATGCTTCAGATACAAACCCAGCACCGATGGTACACGGTCGTGCATTGCGGAAAGGGAGAGGCCTGGATTTGGGGCCATCCCGCATTCTGTCCGGAGCCTGTGTTGGTGAGGATTGAAGGCTCGTCCTGGGGCGGCTCCATGTTGAAGATACGTTTTGTCGGTCGCGGCATGCACCTGGAATTCCGGCATCCCGCCTATCGCACGCCGATTGTCACGTCGCGTATTTTGGAAATCCGGCAGTGTGAACAGAGCGAATCCGAGAGAACGACCAGCGGTTACGAAACCAGCCCGACCAACTAAGCACTGAAACCTCTCCAGTAATCTTTCCCGCGATTGCTTCTCCCTCAATAGACGTCATCCCGAGAACTGGGCGTCAGAGACTGTGTCGCAACTCGAGGTCGCCTTGAATAAGTGGATCGAGGTCTCGCGTAGCCGCGAAGCGGCGTAAGAATGCAGTCCATGGCGCAACCCATGGGTGAAAAGTTGAAAATGACATAGCCCTGGAAGGGCGAAAGAATAGTTGCTACACAGACCGGTCAGCCCAGTGACGGATCTTGTGCGAATCTTGCGCGGATTGGCCTCCGTACAGAATGTCTCGCGCTAGACTTTGCGCAGCCCAAGGCCTGCGGATGGATTGCCTCGGCACAGACTGCATCAATTTTCAACAACCCACAAACAACAAATGTTACTTGTACTATCGGAAGAACAATTATTGCCAGCTCTCTCGTTCCCTTTTTCTTGACTGAGCTGCGTCCCCTGTTTAAGCTGGCCGGTTTGCGCGCGAATGATCTCCGCGCGGATCCCCGCCCACCTCTGCAGAAATCGATCGGGAGAAAATATGAATTGTAAGTTTGTCAGTTGGCTGTTCGCTTTCGTGCTCGCATGCTCGAGCCTGTTCTCTGGCGCTCAGGAACGGATGCCGGCGCCGGGCGCTTCCACCTACCTCGCGGGCACTGCTGAATCATTTCTGTCTTCCTGCCGCAGCGATCTTGAGGACGCCAAGAAGCGAATCGCCGTCATCAAGGCGAGCAAGCCCTCGCGAGATGCACTGACAACGCTACAAGCCTTCGATAGCGCGGTGGTTGTCGTCAGTGATGCGGGGAACCGCGCCAGCCTGGCGGAGCAGGTGCATCCCTCCAAGCCCTTTCGCGATGCCGCTCAGGTCTGTGAACAGGAAGTCAGTCGTGTGTTCACCGACATCACCCTCGATAAAGAGATGTACAGCGTATTGGCGTCGTTGGATGGCTCCACGCTCGATCACGCCGGGACCTATTATTTGAGAACTACATTACGCGACTACCATCGTGCCGGCGTCGACCGCGATGATCCGACGCGCGCGAAAATACGGCAGCTCCAGGACGAACTGGTAAAAATTGGCCAGCAATTCGATGAAAATATCGCCGCTGACGTGCGCAAGCTCCAAGTGAACCCCTCGGATCTGGACGGACTTCCGGAGGATTTCAAGCGCTCGCATCCTCCCGATGCTTCCGGCCAAGTCACGCTTACCACTGACAACACGGATTATTTTCCGTTCATGGATTACGCCAGGAGCGAGCCGGCCCGGAAAGCATTCTTTGTGCTCTACCGGCAACGCGCATATCCCAAAAACATCGATGTGCTGGCGCAGCTCTTGCAGAAGCGCCACGAACTCGCGACCGTGCTGGGATACCCGGACTGGGCGGCCTACATCACGGAAGACAAAATGGTCGGAACCGGGCAGAACGCGGCCGATTTTATCGAGAAGATCACGGCCGCGGCGCAAGCGGGTTCAAAGCGCGACTATGACGAACTGCTGGCCTCCAAGAGGCATGAAGACCCCAAGGCAGAAAGCGTAAACATGTGGGACGTCGCTCATCTCACGCGCAGAGCGAAGATTGAAAAATTCGGCTACGACTCGCAGGTCATGCGACCCTACTTCGAATATTCGCGCGTCCTGCAAGGAATTCTCGATCTTAGCGGCCGGATGTACGGCCTCACTTACAAGCCCGTGACGGCGGCGCAAGTCTGGCATCCGGAAGTAACCGTGTACGACGTCTACGACAAGAACCAGCTGATCGGCCGGATCTACTTCGATATGTTCCCCCGGGACAACAAGTACAAGCACTACGCTACCTTCACTCTGGCCACCGGCAAAAACGGCTTTCGCTTTCCAGAATATGTCCTGGTATGCAACTTCCCACGGGCTACCGGCGAGCCGGGACTCATGGAGCCTGACGACGTCATCACCTTCTTCCATGAGTTTGGACATCTACTCCACGGAATTCTGAAAGGAAACACCAAGTGGGCCACCGGCGATCTGGAAAATGACTTCATCGAAGCTCCCTCGCAGATGTTTGAAGAATGGCCGCGAGACCCAGCCATCCTGCAGACCTTCGCACGCCATTACAAGACCGGCGAACCGATTCCTGCGGAACTAGCCCAGAAAACCCGGGCCGCCGATGAATTCGGCCGCGCATTGAACGTGCGCACGCAAATGTTCTACGCCGCCATTAGTCTCGATCTGTATAACCGTGACCCGCAAGGACTCGACACCGACAAACTGGTGGCCCAGTTGCAAGAGCGCTACACGCCGTTCAAGTACGTAGAGAACACGCACATGCACACCGCCTTTGACCATCTCAACAACTACTCGGCGGTTTACTACACCTATATGTGGTCGCTGGTCATCGCCAAAGACATGTTCACACAGTTCAAGAAAGACGGGCTGCTCAACCCCGAAGTTGCGGCAAAATACCGGAACTCAGTCCTCGCCGCCAGCGGCACTGAACCAGCGGCTGACCTGGTGCGCGACTTTCTGGGCCGTCTCTATTCGTTCCAGGCGTACGCGGATTGGCTGAACGGGAAATAAACCGCAGCCACGGATTTGCACTTCACATGGATAAAGCAACAAAAAGGTTCCGATCTGCGAAATCCGTGGCTGATTTTATCGCTTACGCGAATAAGCGCGCGCATACGCCGGGATCGGTGTTTTCGGATCCAGCCGCGGATCATTGATCGGAGGACGCGCAACCATCTCCAGCGGGATGACCCCCGCCCAGGTCGGAAACGAATAATCTTCCTCGTCGTCAATCGGTGGACCTTGCCGGACCTTCGCCGAGAATTCCTCGATCGGCAAGCGCAGCACGTGCGTCGCCTTTAGTTCCTTCTCGTTAGGCTGACGCGACTCCGCCCAGCGCCCGGGCAGTATGTGCTCGGAGAGCGATTTCAAGGCTTCCAGCTTTTCTTCCGTTCTATCGACTGCGACCGCCGTGCCCAGGACCACCACCGAACGATAATTCATGGAGTGATTGAAAATCGATCGGGCCAGCACCAATCCTTCGAGCAGAGTCACGGTGACGCATGCCGGAACGCCGCGGTCGAGATTGCGCAGCATGCGGCTGGCGGCCGAGCCATGGATGTAGAGATTGTCGCCCGCTCGTCCGTACGCGGTCGGAATGACAAAAGGCTGCCCATCCGCCGCAAAGCCGACGTGACAGATGAAACCCTCATCGAGAATTTGGTAAGCCGCAGCCCGATCGTAAACCCCACGATGAGGCTCGCGGACCACACGCGTCCGCGCGGTGGGTGCATGGTCTTCAGACATTTAACGGAATCTCCGGCAAGCGCCAAGAATAGAAAAACAGTGTAGCAGTAATGTAGGCGCGAGCGTCCCGCTCGTGCGGGATCGTCACGACATCGGGTCGCGGCAGGTTCTTGAGTCGAGGTCACGGGCGTCCCCTCGACTGCTAGGTCAGGCTCTCGCCCGCCGTTCGTACCGATCCCGTACGAGCGGGACGCTCGCGCCTACATTTACCACTTCAGCTTCAGCGCGAACTGCAGTTGCCGCGGATCGAACGAAGCCGTGGGTGTTTGCCCACTGTTCCACAACGGGTTCACGTCCGCCACGTTGAAACGGTTGATGAAGTTGAACGCGTCCACAATCCCCTCCAGAGAGACCCGCTCGCCGAAGGGAATTCGCTTGGCGACGCGAATGTCGGTGAAGACGTTGAACGGCTTAGTTCCCGCATTTCGACCCAGGTTGCCGTCGAGCGTTCCATCCAGAAAGCAGGCTGGCTGCAAATAGCCGGTCGGAGAAAACTTTGAGGCTGCCGCACTATCGCCGCAGCTGTTGGTTGCGTTTGCCGACGCCGTGACCGGCCGGTCGGTGGGCGTACTGAAATCGAAATTGCGATCGTCTCCGGTGATGATGTTGAATGGCCGGCCCGATCCAACCTCAAAAAAGGGTGCTACTGTCCAGTCGGAGAAAAATTTGCTGACAAAACCACTTCCGCTCAGCCTGCCGCTTTGATACACGCCGCTGAACACAAAGCGGTGACGCTGGTCAAAGAGCGAGTTAGAACGCTCCGCCGCCAGGTCGTAGTTATCTTGCGGTTCGAGTGGGGATTGCAGATCGGTGGAGTCGTCGATGCTATGCGACCAGGTGTAAGAGCCCAGAAATTCGTAGTGCCGTCCGAAACGCTTGCGCAGGTTGGCGGTAAGGGCATGGTAGACGGAGCTTCCACTGGAGAAGTTGGCCGGCGTATCGCTGAAGGGTACACACCCGTTGAGCGTGGTTGGATCGCATGCGGCGCTGAGGCCATAGGCCTGGATGACTTGCTGGGCCAGTCCGACGCAGGCGGCCGCGGGGGAGAGCAGCAAGGCCTGACCCAGCGCCGGATTCAGCCCGGAGGGCCGGAAGAAGTTCGCCAACGCCGCCGCCACCCAGGGCTGCCCGCTGCCATTGAATCCGCAAGGTGTCCCGGCCGCGCCCACGCCCTGGGGACCCAGCGTAGCGGCCCCCGAGGCCGGATCGCCCAGCGCTACCTGCCAGTTGGCCAGCAGTGGCCCCGGTTTCACTGCGTTCGCGTTGATCGGCCGGTTCAGGTGGCGTCCGCCGTTGAAGTTGTAAGCCAGGCTGAACGACACGTCATGCCCGAGGTCCTGCTCAAACGTAAGATTGGCCTGATGCGATACGGCGTATTGAAAGTTCTTCGCTGTGGGGAAGCTAAAGGGCAGGAATGATAGCGGCACGGGCGCCGCAGGATTCAGAAACGCCTGGCCTACGAAGATGGAAGGCGCATTGGGCGCCGGATTGAAGCGCTGCTCGTTGGCCAGGTAGTTGAATGGCGCCGGCAAGCAGCCCAGCAATCCCTGAAAAGCGTTCGTGGCGTTCAGATTGGAAAGGGTTGCGTTACAGCCGCCCGGCGCTCCCGGCGTCAGGACCAGCTGTGGCGCCTGCGAACCGTCGGCGACGTCGGAGTCGAAGGCCAGGCCGAGCAGCGGATGATCGTAAAACATTCCGTAAGAAGCGCGAACCACGCTTTTGCCGTCCTTGCGCGGGTCCCAGGCCAGACCGACCCGCGGCGCAACGTTATTGAAGTCGCGCGGGATCCCCTGGGTGATGCCCAGCGAGTTTTCTGCAGCCTGTGAAAGGGAATTAATCGCTGCAAATGTGGGCGTGAATTCGACATCATAGCGGACGCCGTAGTTCAGCGTCAGGTTGGGCCGCACTCGCCAGCTGTCCTGCACGAAACCCGCTGCCGTGGTGTTGCTGAAGGAATCGCGCGGACCACCCACCCCCTGGATGAAGTTGGAGGGAATTCCCGCTCCGTAAGCTTGGATCGGATTGAAAGCGGGGAACGGAATACCGGGAGGAGGCGGTATAAGAGGGTTATCGAATCCCAGGCTCTGTTGACCGAAATTGTAGATCCCTCCAAAGTTCACCGTGAAATCGGCTTGTATTGGAATGAAGTTGCTGTCCACGCCAAACTTGACGTTATGGGTCCCCTTTACCCAAGAGAAGTTGTCGGTGAACTGATAGCGCTCCTCGGTGCGGTTGACGAAGGAGAAAGGTTCGCGACCGAAGAATGCAAAGCCAGGAATGTTGACCGCTACGTTGCTGCCTCCCGCGGCCCGTGAGAAGCTGTAGAGCAAGCCCCGGCGGGAGTACTGGAAGCGAAGCTCGTTGATCTTGTTGTTGCCGATGGTCCACTGGTCCTGGCCCGAGATGTTCCAGTCGTGATAGTTCTCCACCGAGGTGCGTGAAAAAGAATTTTGTCCGAAATTCTGCGGACCCTGCGCTTGCACCTGAATGCCCGTCTGGTCGCTGGGACTCACACCGGCGCGCAGCGTGATCCGGTTGTTGTTGGTCAAGTTGTGGTCCAGGCGTAGCGAGTAAAGATCAGTGCGCTGTGAGACCGGGAAGTTGCCGATCAGGCTGTTTAACGGCACGAAAGAAGATGGCACAAAGCAAGTCGAAGTCGGCGGCGGACACGAAGTGGGGAAGCCGCTGAATCCTCCCAGGGTCGCCGGCCAGGCCCCATTTAGTGCCATTCCGGAAGAGGCTGCCGCCAGACCGGTGTACTGCCCCACTTCCAGCGCAAACAGTGGATTCAGAAACTCCTGCTGCAAGACGGCAGGATTGGTCAGGAATCCGACTTGTTCTGGCGTGAGCAGTACCGTGCCGAAAGGCTGGCCGACTTGCGTGGTGTTAAACGGAATCAATCCGAAGTTGTTGGCGCCGATCGATGAAAACCCAGTCTCCTGCCGCCACGTCCCTTCATAGGAGAAATAGTAGTAAGTCTTGTCCTTCTTGATCGGCCCGCCGATCGCCGCTCCCGCCTGCACCCGCGTATAAGCCGGATCCGGGACCGTACTGAAAGGGTTCACCGCCTGGAAATCGCGATTTCGCAGGAAGCCGAAGAGCGTACCGTGTATGTCATTCGACCCGGAGCGGGTGATGATATTCACCACGCCTCCGGAAGCGCGCCCGTACTCGGCGGCATAACCGTTGGTGATGATCTGAAACTCCTGCACGCCCTCCTGTGAAATGGTGGAGCGAATGCCGTTGGTGGAATTGTCGACCGCGTCCTGGCCGTCTACGTTGACCAGATTGGCGCGCGCCCGCTGCCCGCTCATATTCAATCCGGAAGTCGGAGCCGCCCCGATGCTGGGAGCGGTATCGCGGGCCAGACGCGAATCGGTCAAAGCGAAATTGATGTAGTTGCGCCCATTGATGGGCAGATTGTCGATCCGGCGCTGCTCGATGGTATTGGTCGAGGAGGTGCGCTGTGTTTCCACCAGTTCCGCTGCCGAGCTCACGTTGACCACTTCCTGGGTGCCCGCCACCGCCATGACGATGGGAAGTTCCGCCATCTGTCCCACGGTAATCCCGACCTCCTGCACTGTGGCCGGGGCAAATCCCGGTGCTTCCGCGGTCACCGTGTACTTTCCCGGTGGTAGCAGGAGGATGCGGTACTCGCCCTCGTTGTTGTCGCTGGTTGCGCGCTCCAGGCCCTTGGTTTCATCCCGTGCCGTGACCTTGGCATCGGTCACCAGGCTGCCCTTCGGGTCTCTGACGATGATGTGCAGATCGCCGGTGGCGGCTCCCTGAGCCAAGCCGAGAGTGGTAAACAGAACCAACTGAATCGCGACTGTGACGATCTTCCGCACCATCATAAAGTTCTCTCCATCGACACGTGGGAATCTGAGGCTCTCGCCGCCGAGCAACAATCGCCCTTCGTTGGCAGGATTAGAACAAGCACGCGTTCGGCACGTAAATGCCGGTCGGTTTGTACATCAGAAAGGGCAGTGAAATCAAGCTAAATCACTGAGAGGAATTGGCTTAGTTAGCCCAGAAGCCAAATGCCTTCCGCAAGGAAAACTGAAAACTGACCACTGGCAACTGAGAACTGAATTTCAATCCGTCCGCTTGATCCCGTAACTCTCATGCTTTGATGTCTTGAGCGCCCAAGCCATGCGCGGAGTGTTGTGTGCGATACCAAAACGCCCATGCGCATCGAGCAGGATCATCCCACCGTGTCCGTTCACCCGGTCTTTCAGATAGTTGATCGCCTCTGCTGCCACCCACTCCGGCAAACTTCCCGTCGCCACGCGGTCCGCGGCCCACTTGGCCAGCACCAGTTTCATGATGGGCTCGCCCCATCCCGTCGTAGATGCAGCGGCAGTCTGGTTGTCGGCGTAGCATCCGCATCCGATAAGCGAGGAGTCGCCCAGCCGCCCGGGAGCTTTGTTCAGCGTGCCACCGGTAGAAGTGGCAGCGGCAATGTTCCCCTCGCGGTCGAGCGCCACCGCGCCGACTGTGTCATGCGAGATGGTGGGCGCGAACAAGTCAGGACTCTGCTCCGTGCGTGCTTGGAACTCTTTCAAGCG
>JBGQIG010000049.1:0-11875 GCA_041498365.1 Terriglobia bacterium
ACGTAGTCATCGAGCCTGAGGAGATCAAGAAGATCGAGCCGCAAACGGCGAAGACCATGGAGATTCTGGAATTCGTAAAGTCCAGCGAGGTCGATCCGGTTTTTTTTGAGTCCTCTTACTACATGCTGCCCGAAGAAGCCGGGCGCAGGCCATATGCCCTGCTGACCAAGGCGCTGGAAGAAAGCGAATACGTCGCCATCGCCAAGTTGACCATGCACAATCGTGAGTACACAGTGTTTCTCCGGCCGCACGAAGGCGGCCTGATGCTCCACACCATGTACTACGCCGAAGAAGTTCGCCAGGTGGAAGGCTTTGGCGCTCCCGATGTCGAACTGAAAGACGCCGAGGTCAAAGTCGCTCACCAGCTGATCGAAGCTCTGGCTGCCGAGTGGGACCCCGAAAAGTATCACGACACTTTTCAGGAAAATGTGAAGAAGCTCATCGAGACCAAACTCGAAGGTGGCAAGATCGCCGAAGTAGAGAAGCCCAAGAAGCTCGCTCCAGTTGTGGACCTGATGGCCGCGCTCAAACAAAGCCTGGCGGAGATGGAAGGAAAAAAGAAGCCGGCAGCGCCGGCACGCGAAGAAGCCTCCGGAAGGAAGTCGCGGGGCAAGGCATAAGGGATACTTATGTGGGGCGGGCACACTTTTCCGCCGCCGTTGACTTTGCCCCATTCCTATTACAGAGACTCAATAGCGACTTAGTTGCCACACAGAGAGCAAACAAGATCCTAAGGACAAAAAATCAACTACAACAGCGGTGGACAAGAGTGTCCGCCCCACACGGTCCGCTGGCGCATATTCTGCCCAACCATTAAAATGAATAACTCTTCCGGACCTTCATGAGTTCATGGACTGTTCTGCTGGGGTGGGGATGAATCTTTGGCGCGGGGCGCGGTTGCTGGGCATTCTGACTCTTTGTTTCGTTTGCGTCAGTTGCGGAGACCAATTCCGTCCGGTAGCCATTCCCATTAGTCCGCCGCCACCCGATCCCGAGAGTTTTCATTTTGTTCTGGTGCTTAGCGACAACGGTCTGCATGACCCCGGCGCCAGCAGTCAGCTGGACGTTTCAGGCGATACCAACATCGGCGTGGCTCAACTGGGGCTGGGCCCGGCCCACGCCACCCTGACCCTCAATGGCAATCGGGTCTATATAGCGAACCGTCTGGAAGATTCGGTTTCGTCGTATACCCCGGGGAACGCTCGATCAGTGACCACGACGTCTCTGGAGGCTGGTTCGAATCCTGTATTCGTGCATACCACGGAGAACGGGACGATCTACGTTGCCAATTTCGGGAGCAATACGGTGGCAGCGATCTCGACCGCGACCAACGTGGTCGTCAACCCGCTGATCCACGTAGGCAGTCAACCAGTTGCTCTGGCAGAGACTCCGGATCAAAAGAAGCTTTACGCTGTGAACCAGGGCAGTGGCAACGTGTCCAGCATCAACCTGGTGGACCGGACGGTAAGACAGACAATCGCGACCGGAACCACTCCGGTCTGGGCGGTGGCTCGCTCCGACAGTGCCAGGGTTTACGTGCTCAACAGCGGCAGTGGCACGGTATCCGCGATTGATACCGCGGCGGATACAGTGCTGAGCACCGTTCCCGTGGGTGCGGGCGCGAATTTCATGACGTATGACGGCAAACTCAATCGCCTCTACGTCACCAACCCGGCCGCTAACACGGTGACAGCGCTGAATGTCTCCGCGGATCCGCCGGCTATATTGTTTACCCTACCGGTTGCAGCCAGCCCGCTTACCGTGGCGGCTCTGCCGGATGGCAGCCGGTTTTACGTGGCGAGTGTTTCCGTGAGCGGCGCCGCCGCCACTTCGCAGGTCACCGTGGTCAACGCTTCGGACGGTAGCGTCCGAACGGTCATCCCGCTGAACTCGGTTCCGGCAACTTGTGGCGCCGTCCGGTTCGAGCTCTTTGTCGCCGCTTCCGCAGACAGTTCGAAAGTTTACGTGGGCAATTGTGATGCCGGGAATACCAGCGTGATTCGCACCTCCGACGAACAAAAGGTGCTCGACATGCCGGCCCCGTTGAGTGCCATCACGCCGCCCAACGGAGGCAACCCGTTGCCGCAAAGCCCGGTATTTGTTCTGGCGGGTCACTGATTCTGCCCGGCCAGTTCCCGATTCTTGAATGGAGCGGGACGCAGCTCGGCATCCAATCATCGTCAGCCGAAGTCTTTCTTGAGGTTATTCGCCGGCAGCGGCCGCCAGTTCGCCCGGCCGCCGGACGTTGTAGCGAAGCGCAATGTTCATGAACACGCTGCCGCTGGCGGTTTCGAAACAAATCACCAGCGCCTCGGTGTCCTCGCTGTTGGTGGGGCCATGTTCGGAAGTGTGCAGGACGGGGGGGTGTACGCGGAAATGGAAGCCCTGGTCATTCAAGGCGGTGATGGCGTTGCCTGTAACCTGATTCGCCAGCTCGCAAACCGTTTCGCGCACCAGGTCATCGGATTCGGGCAGTTCGGCGCCGGCAAAACGGCTGGCGACGCGGACGGCTGTTTCGGGATCCAGGTCAAAGACAATCCTGCCTTCGATGTCACCGGTCCACGCAACCAGTGCAGCGACGCCCTTGCGCCGGTAAGCCTCCTGCTCCATGCTGAGGTTCCCGATCGACATGGGAGACTGCAGTCCCTGCGCCAGAACGGCATCCGCCGCGTTGATGAACGGCTGGATCAGCTCCATCTTCATAGTTAGGCTCCCGCGCCTGCAGCAGAGGCTACGGCTCCATCTTCGCCCAGCACGTACTTGATCACTTCGTACAGGACCTCCGGTTTGACCGGCTTCTGCACAAAGTGGCGCGCTCCGCGTTGCAGCGCCGCCACAATGTTTTCCTGGTAGCCCACGGAAGACACCATGACAATGCGCGCCCCGGGATGCTGGCTCACGATCTTCTCGGCCGCCTCGATCCCTTCCATCTGCGGCATGGTGATGTCCATGAGCACGATGTCGGGATTGGTGCGCTCGTATTCGGTGATGGCGGTCATGCCGTCGCCGGCTTCGCCCGCCACCTGGCCGCCGAAGGTCTCGACGATTCGAGCCAGGTTCTTGCGGGCAAAGACGGAGTCATCCACTACCAGGTAGCGGACCGGTTGACCGTCCTTGCTTCGTTTTAGTGATGCAAACTGCTCCATAATTCCTCCTGCTTCTGCTACAAAAATCGAACCTTACCGTTCGTCCCGAACTAATCCCGCCCCGCGCCTGTGGCTTTGCCGCTTTCCCCTGGCTCGCTGCCAAATATGCTCCTGCGATCCGACATGCACTGGGCCTGCAGAGTATTGGCCAGAACGTCCAGCCCCACCACCCGGACCGCGAAGCCGCGATCAATTGCGGCTTTGGGCATGCCATAAACCACACAGGACTCCTCGTTCTGAGCGATGGTCATTCCTCCCGCGGCTTTGACCGCGCCCAGACCCTGCGCCCCGTCGTCACCCATTCCCGTCATCAGGACGGCAAGGCCTTTCGGGCCGAATTCGTCAGCCATGCTTCTGAACAACACATCGGCCGACGGACGGTGCCCGTTGACCCGAGGCTCATCGCTCAGCACCGCGACATCTCCGAGCGGCAGGCGCTTGACCTTGAGGTGCCGGCTGCCGGGACAGATGAGCGCCCGCCCGGCCAGGAGGACATCCCCGGACTGAGCCTCCTTGACCCGGATGGCACACATTTCATCCAGACGCCGGGCAAACATTTCGGTGAATCCTTCCGGCATATGTTGCACTACAACGATGGTACCGGGAAAATCCGCCGGTAATTGTGAGAATACATACTGCAGAGCCTGGGGACCTCCGGTAGAAACGCCGATGGCGATCACTTTGGTCGGAGCCCTTTTGGCATCGATCGGCGCTTTCTGGCCTGACCGCCGTGCCTCGCCCACCGGTCTGACGATTACGCCCCTACTCTGAGCGGCGGCTTTGATCTTGCCTATCAGTTCCTCCGCAATCTGCGGCATGCGGGCGGAGACGTCATTCGGTTTGGCTACAAAATCGAACGCTCCCAAGGACAGTGCTTGCAGCGTCACTGAGGCGCCCTGCGTGCTGTGAGAGCTGACGACAATCACCGGCATGCGGTGGCGACGCATGATTTCCTTGAGCATCTCGATGCCGCCCATGCCTGGCATCTCCAGATCAAGGGTCACTACTTGCGGCTTCAGCTCTTCGATTTTTCTGAGACCGAAGTTTCCGTCCATGGCGGTGCCCACCACCTCGATCGAACTGTCGGTCTGCAGAATCTGCGGAATCAGTTTCCGCATGAGCGCGGAATCGTCCACCACCAACACGCGTACCGGCGTCATGGATGCACCTCCGCCGGACCCGGGCCCACGCTTTTCCGGTCGGCATGCGAAAGCAGGATTCCAGAGACGATACCTTCCGCCGCCTGCGGACGAGACTTGCTATGACGATCCACGATCGCCGGAAGATTGACGATCAGCACCACCCGGCCATCTCCCAGGATGGCGGCTCCGCTGATCAAATCCGTAGCCACGGTCTGGTCATCCAGAGCCTTGATGACCAGTTCTTCTTCGCCGTCCAGACTCTCCACGATCAGCCCAAGCTTGCGCTCGCCCATGGCAATGACCAGCACGAAAATCTTTCCTGAACCGGCCGCAGCCTCCGGGCTCGGCGCACGTCCCAGCCGGACCACGGGCAGCACCTGGTCGCGCAGCTGCAGGACTTCGTAGTTGTGCACCTGGTGCACGTCGGATTCTCTGGCACGAGCAATTTCCGCCACCGCGTTCAGCGGGATGGCATACAGCCGCTGCTCCACACGGAACATCAGGGCCTTGATGATCGCCAGCGTCAGCGGCAACTTGAGGCGGAAGGTCGTACTCTGGCCGGCCCGAGTCTCGATGTCCACCGAGCCCTTCAGCCGGTGTAACACGGTCTGCACGACGTCCAGGCCGACGCCGCGACCGGAAATCTCGGTGATTTCGTCGGCTGTGCTGAATCCTGGCCGGAACACAAGTTCGAGAATTTCAGTTTCTCCCAACCGGTCTGCTTCTTCTGAGGTAAGGAGGCCCTTCTCCAGGGCCTTGGCTTTGACTTTTTGAGAGTCAATGCCGGCGCCGTCGTCCTTGATTTCCAAGATAACCTGATTGCCGTGATGATACGAAGTGAGATGGATGGTTCCGCGCGCCGGCTTCCCGTTTCGGACACGCTCCTCAGCGCTCTCGATGCCATGGCTGACTGCATTGCGGACCAGATGGGTCAAGGGCTCGGCGATGACATCGAGCAGACTCTTATCGAGGTCGGTGTCCTGGCCGCTCATGACCAGTTCCACTTCCTTGCCGCACTGCTTGGCCACGTCGCGCACCATCCGGGGAAAACGGCGGAACAGTTGCTCGACGGGCACCATGCGGATCTTCATCACTGAGCGCTGCAGGTCGCTCAACACGCGGGACTGAAAGGCCATGGCATCACTGAAGCGGCCACGCAGGGCCTCCTTCGGGACATGACGAGCGAATTCGGTGAACGCCTGCTGCAACATGGACCTTCCGATGATCAATTCCCCCACCAGGTTGAGCACGTTGTCAATGCGCTCGGCATCGACGCGCAGGATGTTTTCGGCGAGGGCCGGAGCATGAAGGGCTTTGGCGCCCTCTCCATGTTCTTCCCCGGATTCCGGAGCGACTGGGTGCGAAAGCTGGGCGGCACCTGCAGCTCTGTGTGGCCCCTCTGCCGGGACTTTCTTCGCTTTCGCGGCCGCTCCCTTGACGAGTTCTACGCTGACCCGGGAGATCACCGACGGAATGCGGCATTGGACGGTCAACGATTCCGCCGATTTGTGGCTTGCCACCAGCAACTCCAACCGTTTGGCGCTCTCCGGAGAGCCGGCCTCGGGGCGCGCCCCCAGAACCTCGCCCGAGGCGTTCAACGCATTCAGAACCAGTTGCCGAGCCGCCATCGGCATTGCGCAGTGCGGGTCAATGCCGGCCGTGATGTGGTACACACTCTTTCCTCGGGATACAGCATTCTCGATCGCCAACGTCTCGTACTCACTCCAGGTAGCGGGAGCGACGGCCACGGTCACGGCTTTTTTGGAGCGCTTCCTGGTCTTGGGTTGCTGCGTCAGCTCGCGGATCATTTTTCCCAAAGGTGCGGCCGAGGGCAGTTTCCCCTTACGCCGGTAGGCGGCCAGCATCGCGCCGAAGGTGTCCGCGGCGGTGAAGGCCACCTCTGCCAGGCTGCCATGGGTGGAGGAGGATTCCAGGGCCAGTGCGTCTTCCAGTTGGTGCGCCGCATGGCTCAGTTCGCGAAAGCCGCAGGCCGCGGCATCGCCTTTAAGGGTATGGACGATGCGACGGATACTCCGTACCAGTTCGATATCGGCCGGGCGCCTTTCCAGTTGCAGCGCTTCGTCATTCAGCGACTGCAGCAGTTCCTGGGCGGTCTCGAAGAAGAGCTCACGCATTTCCGCGCCGCGCTCATCGGGAAACTGAGTCACCCTGTCACCTCGACCTTCTGGTATGCGGTTCCGCTGTTGCGATGAAGCATGACGAACTTGTCGGTCAACGCCAGCAGGCTCTCGGCATGTCCCACGAATAGATAGCCCTGAAGGTTGAGACAGCGCGCGAATTTTTCCAGCAACCGCTTCTGTTCCGGCTCGTCGAAATACATCATGACGTTGCGGCAGAAAATCACGTCATTGCGCTGCGGCAGGTATTCGGTTTTCAAATTATGGAAGTCGAAGTGAACCACTTCCTTCAACGCCTTCTTGATAGCATACCGGTCGCCGGTCTTGTCGAAATAGCGGAGCCGGTAGCTGTAGTCCACGCCCGCCATTTGAGTTTCGGAGTAGATGCCGTCTTGAGCCGCCCGTAACACCGAGTAGCTGATGTCGCTGGCGATGATTTCGACCTTCCAGGGTGGAGGAATCAGGGGCTTGGGCGAAGGCATCCCCGCTGGCAGCGGATTGCGCAGGTAGTAGTAAGCCAGGCTGTCGGCGACCAGCATGGCCAGGGTATAGGGCTCCTGTCCGGTGGAGCAGCCCGCACTCCAGATGCGCAAAGAGTAGTCCCGATGCGCCTGCTTGCGGCGAATGACTTCATCCAGGACGTGCTTATGGAACAGATCCAATTGGGCCTTATTGCGGAAAAAACTGGTCTCGTTGATGGTCAGGTTTTCCAGCAGCCGCGCCAGCTCATGCTTGCCTTCTTTGCTGATCAGCAGGCGGTAGTAGCTGTAGAAGGAGTCCAGACGGCATTCCTTGAGTCGCCGCTGCAGGCGATCCTGAAGGAAATGGGTGCGGCGCTCGTCGAAGTGCATGCCGCACTCCTGGTAAACGAGGGCCTGCAAGAGCTTGAGTTCAGCTTCGGTGAACTGCGCCGCGATACTGGATGTGCCCATGAGTTCGGGTTCGTCCTTTATTTCCTTTTCCCAAAGGACCGCTATTTACCAGCGACGGCGCCGCGCGTCTCAGTTCCTGCCGGCTGTGATTCGTCTTTCCCGGTTGCGTCCTTCTGGAGCAGCTTGGCCATGTCAAGCAGCACAATCAGGCGCCCGTGGTACTTGCCGAGTCCGGTCACGCAGTTGAGCCCGCCGTCTTGCAGGACGGCGGGAGAAGGCTCGACGTCGGCGGCCGGAATCTTGATCACTTCGGAAGCGGAATCGACGATCAACCCGGAGAGACGTCCGCCGTGCTCGACAACCAGAATGCGGTTGCGCCGGTTAAGCGCCGTCTTGGGCTCGCCAAAACGCTTGCGTAGGTCGATAACCGAGACAATCTTGCCGCGGAGATTGATTACGCCTTCCATGTAGTCGGGAGCGTCGGGCACGGCCGTGATTTCGGGCACGCGCACGATTTCGTGCAGCGAGGTGATGGGCACGCCGTAGGTTTCGCGCCCCACCCTGAATCCGACAATGTGCAGTTCCTGTTTCATGCGGCTCCCTGAACCTCAGGCGCGAGCGCCGGCAACAGCGCGCCGGGCGCCGGCAGCGGTGGGCTGGTCGTTGCGCGCCGGAACACGTTCTGCGTGTTCCAGGGCGAAACGGTGCATGGCATCCAGCAACTCGCGCGACATCTTCGACATTTGCTCCGCTGAGGCCGCCAGTTCGGTTGAACCTGAAGTCGTCTGTTGCACCAGTTCGCGCATGCGCTCCATGGCCTTGACCACGGCTTGCGCCCCCGATGCCTGTTCCTCGACGGCGGAGTTAATCTCGTGGGTGATTTCGTTCAGCCGAGTGGTAGCCCGCGCGATTTGCGACGAACCGTGCGATTGCTCGTTGGTGGCGGCGCCGATCTCCTGCGCGAACTTGTAAACTTCGGTCACCACGTTGGAGATCTTGCGTAAGGCCGCGTTCAGCTCCTGACCCAGGCCGAGACCGTCGTTGACGATGCCGGTGCTGCGGTCCATGTTTTCGACTGCCTTCCGCGCTTCCTTCTGGATACTCTGGATCAGTTCGGAAATTTCCTTGGTGGACTGAGCGGATTTTTCCGCCAGCTTACGCACCTCGTCGGCCACTACGGCGAAACCCAGACCATGCTCACCGGCGCGTGCCGCTTCGATGGCCGCGTTCAGGGCCAGCAGGTTGGTTTGCTCCGCCAGGTCATCAATGACCTCGATGATCTTGCCAATGTCATCCGCGCGTTGCCCCAGCACGTCGATGATCTCGCCGGAGGAACGAATCGTGATGTTGATCTTGTTCAGTCCATCGGTGGCCTTTTCCATGGTGTTGATGCCGCTGTGAACTTCTTCCCGCGAGCGGTTCGAAATGTCGAGCAGGACCTTGGCGGTGTCGGCCACACGCTGAATGGATGCCACCATCTGGTCGATGGAGGCTGAAGTCTCGCTTACGCTCGAGGCCTGGGTCTGGGTGTTTTTCACCATGTTCTGTACATTGACGCTCATCTCGTGCATGGTGCTGGTTACTTCGTCGATGGCGGAAGCGGTTTGCAGACTGACCTTGGCCGAATCGTCGGAAGCGCCTGCCACCTGGCTGGAAGCGCTGGCCACCTGGGAGGCGGCGTCGCGTACGTTGCGCACCAGGTTTCTCAGCCCGTCCACCATGCGGGCGAACGCGTTGCCCAGGGTGTCATCCTTTGAACGAGGCTTGACTTCAACCGAAAGATTTCCACCCGCGATGGCTTCGGAAACCGATGCCATCTCCCGGAGGTAGCCCACCATGCCATTGAAGGTTCGGCCCAGTTCGCCGATCTCGTCCTTGCGCTTGATGTCAATTTCATGATCCAGATCGCCGGCGGTACCAATCTGCTTGGTGACTTTCATGAGGTCGGTCAGCGGTTCGGTGATGGACTTGGCCGTACGGTAGGCAATCACCGTGCCCAGGGCCAGCGCCGCCATGGTGCTGAACAGAGCGATTCCGATGGTCCAGTTGCTCGCGGCCTCGTCACTCTTGCGCCGTTCTTCGAGCACTCGTTTGCTTTCCTGGTCGGCCAGGTCGAGATATTCAGTCGCAGTCTTCACCCACGAACCGGCATCTTTCTGCAGATAGAAGATCTGCAGTTCGGCTACGGTGGAGTTTCCCTGATCCACTTCTTTTCGCTTTTGCATTAACGGCTCAGCGAAATCCCGGCCCCAGCTCTGTTCCGTCTGTTGAACTTTCGCCAGAGCGGTCCGCTGTTGCTCGGACGTGGCGAGAGCGGTAGCGCTCTGCATCCGTTCCAACAGGGTACGGATGCCATCGCTTACATGGTCGGCCTCCCGGCTATCCCCACTGAGCAGGTAGTTGGTCAGATAGAGGCGGTTCTGCATCATCTGAAACCTGATTCTGTCTGTGGCCTCGGCGAGTTCGAGGGCCTGGGAGGCGGAGGCTTTGGCGTCATGTTCGCGGTACACGGCCGCCAGGTTGACTGCGAACAGCACCACGACCATGGTGAGGACGGCTCCGAAGCTCCAGTAAAGTTTCTTGCCGATCGTCATGCTCTTCCTCCGCTCTCTGCTGCCGCGCTGCTTGGGCGCGGGGCGAACCTCGCCGATCTTGGTCTAGTTCCGAGGTTGAAACTTGAATTCCACAATTCCGCTGCTTTCCGTGGGGGCGGCTTCGAATTTCCACTGCCTCATGGCGTCCACGGCGGCATTCACCAGGACCGGGTGCCCGCCCACCGCCTTCGAACTCTTCACCGTGCCATTGGGCGCCACCACCACGGCCAGCCTCACCGTGCCGGTGATGCTCATACGCCGTGCAATGTCGGGATAGACGGGCGTAACCTTGGTCTTGGCCTTACGCGATAGTTCCTCCGTCTTCACTTCCTGCTGAGCCATTACCGGCGTGGAGCAACTCATCGCTAGTCCCGCCGTCACTACCCAGAGCCCCAACATCCCTCCTGCTACCCACCGCCATATCTTCCCTAAGGACACGAGTCTCTCCGAACAGGGGAATTCCCCACCGGTTCAAATGCAATGCCCGTGCCAGCCCATCGGGGGTGCCGCAAAAATCCTGGATTAGACCGTAAGTTATTTATTTAAATATATTTAATAAAGAGTTGGTGAGGTCGAAAGAGGCGGAATTGTAGTTAAGAAACGTCTCATCACCCCGCTGGACTCTCAGTTTGAGACACGAAGGCTCCATTTAGTTCAGATTTCACAACTCGGCACCCGCCCCCTTATTTTCTTGACTCAAATTGAGATTGCGGGCTAATTTGCTATATATCAACTACTTGTAAATTTGAGACTGGCGGGCGGTGACACTCTGACCATGTCAGCCGGTGATGCGACTGTAGTGCAAGGCAGCAGTCCGCGGTCGGGCGACGCCTTTCAAAGGCTCCTGCTCAGATTTTCCGACGCCGCCGCTCAAGGTACCCCGGCCCCGGCGTTGATCCGCCTGTTTTGCCAGGCCACGCGTCAGTTCTTTCAAGTGGACGGCGCCTATTTCTGGCAGCGAGTTTCCGCTGACGAGTTGCTGGGGGCGGAAGCCGATGGTTTGATGGCGGACCGTTTTCGGGGGACGAGACTCAAGGCGACCGAGAATGCTGCCGCGGTCGAAGCTATTCGGCAACGGAAAACGGTCTGCGAAAATCGGCTGGATCCCGCCCGCTATCCTATGGCAGCAGAATTTCATGCCCTGTCCATCATGGCCGCACCCCTTGTGGTCGGAAACGAGGCCATCGGGGCGGCGGCGTTTCTGCACTGCACGGATCCCGACTTTTTCAACGCGGATTTGGCGGCCAAGGCCACCATACTGGCTGGACAGTTAGGTAGTCTCCTGGAGGCCAGTCGCCTGAGTCAGGTTTCGCGCGAGGAGCACCGGCGAGCCGAGATTCTGGCTGAAGTGGCGCAAGCTCTGCGCTCCGCGCCCGAGTCCCGGGCGGTGGTGGAAGCAATCGCCGACCGGCTGCGGGTTCTATTGCGTACCCGTCTGGTTTGTATGCTGCTGCGGGAGGGAACTGGGTTCACCTTGCGTGCGGTCGCCGCAGAATCTCCCCAGTTGGCCGCTTCAGTACGAGCCCGGCATGACCGCCGGGGATTGCAGTTTGCCGCAGATCTGGCGAGCCGGGCGGTCGCCGCGGGCGAACCCATCAGTGTGGCGATTGATCCCGCCACTCACGCCCTGGGCGACCTGGTTCCACCCGGAATGCTGATTGCCGCGCCCTTCCGCACCTCAGTTACCCAAGGGGCTGTCCTGGTATATCCGCGCCCGGAGGGCGTCTTCAGCGCGGACGAGAAGTCGCTGATTTCCGTGGTCACCGGTTTCGGCGCGGTGGCGATCGCGAACGCGGAGCTTTACAACACCGCCCGTGCCCAGGCGCACGAACTCCACCAACTCCTGGACATTTCGGCAGAGCTGGGTTCGATCGGGCATCTGGATGAATTTCTGCAGCAGTTCGCTCTGCGCGCGGCGGACTTCCTCGGCTATGGGCGCGGCTTCATAGGACTCCTGGAAGACGGCGCCTTTCGGGTGCGGTG
>JBGQIG010000050.1:0-11742 GCA_041498365.1 Terriglobia bacterium
AATTCAAGTACAGGAGTAGACACGGCGCATACGGGAACCTAACCGCTTTGCGTGATGCCCACCTGCTGGATGCTTTCGTTTTCGAGACCCGACCTTCCCCAGAAAGCCCGCCAGACTCGACTCTCATTCCCACAAGCACGAGTTTTCAGGTGACAGTCTCCAGTGACGGACAGCACTACCATGTGGCGATCCGAGAAAGGCTGGTGGATGTGGGAAATATTGGCCTGTCTGCTGGCGAAGCGAGCACCGAGTGGATGGTTGCGCGTCAGCCACATCTATCTTACGAGGATGGCCCGGAAGGACCTTTGCCATCCCTTGCGAGGTAGAAGAATCGTGCCACCACGGTTCATGGGAAATTCACTGCGTTGTAACATTCCTGTAACATTTTCGGCGTAGAACTGGCGCATCTATAAGGAGGAAACATCTAGTGATCCGCCGCATTGTGCTTTTGTGTGTCGCCGTCGCTCTGGCCCTACCGGCGCTAGGGCAGACAACGCTAAACGGGGCAGGGGCAACGTTCCCCTATCCCATGTACTCCAAGTGGTTTAGCGAATACAACAAAGTTCATCCAGACATCCAAATCAACTACCAATCGATTGGCAGCGGCGGCGGCATTCGTCAGGTTCTGGCGCAGACCGTGGATTTCGGCGCCAGTGACGGCCCAATGACCGACGAGCAACTCTCCCAGGCGAAGGTGAAGATCTTGCACATCCCGACCGTGATGGGCGCCGACGTTCCGGCATACAACCTCCCGGGTGTGACCGCCGAATTGAAATTTACGCCAGAGGATTTGTCGGGAATTTTTCTGGGCAAGATTACCTCGTGGAATGATCCAGCCATTGCCAAAGCAAACCCCGGCGTCAATCTGCCCAATCAACCCATCATCGTGGTCCATCGGTCCGATGGCAGCGGCACGACCTACATCTGGACGGACTACCTCTCCAAAATCAGCTCAGAGTGGCAGAACGGGCCGGGCAAGGGAACCTCGGTGAAGTGGCCGGTGGGTCTTGGCGCAAAGGGCAATGAGGGCGTCGCCGGAATGATCCGCCAGATGCAAGGTTCGATCGGCTATATCGAACTCATCTACGCGGTCCAAAATAATATTCAGTACGGAAGCGTGAAGAACGCTGCCGGGAACTTCGTGAAAGCCAGCCTAGACAGCGTCACGGCCGCAGCAGCTTCGGTCAAGAGCATGCCGGCAGACTTCCGCGTCTCAATTACCAACGCACCCGGCAAGGACGCCTATCCTGTCTCCAGCTTTACCTGGTTGCTGGTCCCGGTCCAGGCGAAGGATGCGAACAAGGGTAAAATCTTGGCTGACCTTTTGAACTGGGTAGTCGACGATGGGCAGAAGATGACCGCGAGCCTGAGCTACGCGCCGTTACCGCCGAGCGTGGCCGCCAAGGTAAAGGACGCAATTAAGCAGGTCCGGTAGCAGGCCGATTAATCAACGGAATGAGAACAACATCCTGCGGGCGTGCGGGGACGGGCGCTGATCCGTCCCCCTTCACCTCTACAGCCGTCCGTTTTTGCCGGTTAGAACTCGACAGAGCCGTCGATGCCTCGCCCAACGCAACTGTTCTATACTGATCCTGCATGAAATACCTGTTGGCCAGTGCGGCGCTGCTTTCCTGCCTGATTTCACTTCCCAATTTGAAGGCAGCAGAAAAGCAGTACGAGACCGGCCGGATAGTCAACGTCGAGAAGAAATATCACGAACGGGTTCTGTACTATCTGGGAAACACTCCCGTGACCCAGGACGACCCCTACTATGAACTCGTGCTGCAGCTGAACAACTTTGACTATGAATGCGAATACACACCCCGGCACGCAGCCGACGAGTTACCCGAGGGCTGGAACCCTGATACCGCCGTGCAGATCAAAGTCATGGACAAGCGTCACATGTTCGTGAGGCAGCCGGGGGGAACCGAACTGCAGTTGCTTATCGTGAAGCGCATACCTGGGACCGCAGCGACTGCGGTCCCCAAACCTGCACCCGTTCAGAACTGACCCGGAAGTGGACTTCTCCGGCATCAGGTCGTCTGCTCATGCATTATGACTCGCCTCGCGCTGGACAATCCGGCCTATTACATCAATCGGGAAGCCTCCTGGCTGGCCTTTAATCGCCGCGTCCTCGAAGAGGCTGAGGACGAGAAGAACCCACTGCTCGAGCGTCTGAAATTTCTGTCCATTTCAGCGAGTAACCTGGACGAGTTCTTTGAAGTGCGCGTAGCCGGCCTGGTGCAGCAGATTGAAGACGGATACACCGAGGCCGGACCGGATGGTCTGACCCTGGTGGAGGAACGCGATGTTGTTTCGCGTGAAACTCACGAGTTTGTAGACGACCAGTATCGCTGCTGGAACGAGCAGCTGCGGACGTCGCTCTCCGCCCATGGAATCCGCGTGCTTAGCCTGCACGAACTGGATTCGCGCGCCCGGGCGTTCATCGAAGAATACTGCGAGAAGGAACTTGATCTCCTGCTCACGCCGGTCACCGTGGACCCGGCCCATCCCTTCCCGCGGGTGATCAACAAGGCTCTGTGCGTGGCTTTTCTGTTGCGTCGCCGCCGCCGCTCAGCGCTCACCTACACGGGTGTGGTCACGGTGCCCCGCGCCTTGCCACGATTGGTGCGTCTGCCGTCGGAAGGGAGCGACGACTTCATCTTTCTTGCCGATCTGGTTGCTTTCCACGCGTCGCGGATGTACCACGGGTACGATATTGTTTCTTCGGCGGCGTTTCGGGTGACCCGCAACAGCAACCTCTACCTGGCAGAAGAGGAATCGCGCAACCTGCTGGAATCGGTGCGGACTGAGCTGCATAATCGGCGTAAAGGTGACGCCGTGCGGCTGGAGATCGAAGCCGACGCCGATCCTGAAATCATCGAAAGGTTGCGCACTAACTTCGAACTGGAACCGTGGCAGGTTTTCCCGGTTCATGGTCCCGTGAACCTGTCGCGCCTGTTCAACATCTACGAGCAGACGGCGCATCCCGATCTTAAGTTCAAGCCCTTTTCCCCACGCGAGCTTCGTCTCACCGCCAAGTCCCAGGATTTGTTTGAGGAACTCCGGCGCCACGACGTCCTGCTGCACCATCCTTTCGACTCCTACGACACGGTGGTTTCGTTCATTGAATCCGCCGCCCAGGACGCCCGCGTCCTTTCCATCAAGCAGACGCTCTACCGTACCAACGAGCAATCGTTGATCGTGCCGGCGCTGATTTCTGCCGCGGAAAAGAAGGAAGTGACGGCGGTGGTGGAATTGAAAGCCCGCTTCGACGAAGATACCAACATCCGCTGGGCTCGCGATCTGGAGGATGCCGGGGTACAGGTGTTCCACGGCCTGGTCGGCTTGAAGACCCACTGCAAGTTGTCGCTGCTGGTCCGACGCGACTCGGATGGAGTGACCCGCCGTTACGCCCACCTGGGAACCGGGAACTACAACGCGAGCACGGCGCGGGTGTACACCGACTTGAGCCTGCTCACGGCCGACCCGGAAATCACCGGCGCGGTGCACGACGTCTTCAGTTTTCTGACCGCCTACGCCGAACATCCCAACTACGAGCCGCTGCTGGTTTCACCGCTCGATCTGGCGGAGCGCTGTCTCGGGCTGATCGCCCGCGAGGCCGAGCACGCGCGTCACGGCCGCCCGGCTCGCATTATCGCGAAGATGAACGCCCTGCTCGACAAGAACATCATCATGGCTCTGTATCGCGCCTCGCAGGCGGGAGTGGGAATCGACCTGATCGTCCGCGGCATGTGCGCCCTGCGCCCCGGCGTGCGCGGGGTGAGCGATCGCATACGCGTGCGCAGTATTGTGGGCCGCTTTCTCGAGCATAGCCGCATTTTTTACTTCGTTAACGGCGGCCAGGAGGAGGTTTACATGAGCAGCGCCGACTGGATGCCTCGCAATCTCTACGAGCGCGTGGAAGTCATGTTTCCATTAAAGGACGCACTGGCGCGCGAGCGCGTGCACCACGAAATCCTGGACGCCTACCTGGCGGACAGTGTGAAGTCCCGCGTACTCCGGAAAGACGGGACTTACGTCCGCGCCTGGCAAGCCGAAGGCAAGCGCAAGCCGCCCGTAGGAATGGCTGCCTTCAGCTCGCAGGACTTCCTGCTCGGGCTGGCGGAAGGCAAACAGGCGCTGCAATCCATGCCAGCGCCAGCCACCCGCAAAACCCGCCGCACCTCACTGGGGAAGGAACGGTAACACGAAATGATCATATATTTCCTTCGTCACGCCAGCGCTGGCGAACCGGTGAGCAGTCCGAAGAAGGACGAAAAGCGCGCGCTCGACGAAACCGGAGTCGAGCAATGCGGCTACGTGGGACGTGCCCTGGCCGCCCTGGATGTGCAGGTCGACGTGATTCTTTCCAGTCCATTGAAGCGGGCCGCCCAGACCGCGTCGCTGGTCGGCAACGAAATGGGCTACGAGGGAAAGCTGCAACTGGAGGACGCGCTGCGTCCGACCGCCGCTTTCGCCGACTTCCGCAAGATGCTGGATAAGTATGCGAAGCGCGACGCCATCATGGTGGTTGGCCACAACCCCAGCCTGAGCGAATTTCTGGGCCGGTCCATCAGCGCGACCGGCTGTGAAGCCGCGATCGAACTCAAGAAGGGAGCCGTAGCCCGGGTGGAAATGAACCGCAACGCGGCGTCGATGATGTGGTGCCTCACACCCAAGATTCTGCGCACGCTTTATGCCGCTGCCGCCGAAAGCTCTCGACCGAAGACTTCTCGGAAATAGCCTTTTTCTTTCTCGACTGCCCACAGTTCCAAATCCACGCTGGCTCGCGGCTTGGCCTGTAAGACCAGTTGTACTTTGCCATGGCTTATGCGAACCCGCGCTTTGCGCACTGCGCCGCTGCGTCCGAGGTTAAGCGCGCGCGCCAAGCGCAACAGGAGTGAAGCCTTGCGCACAAATTCCCGGTCGGCCGGAGGCAAGGTTTTGATGGCGGCGTCACTGGGAGCAGGTCGCGATTTGCCCAAATATCGCGCGGTAGCCGCGATAACTCGTCTCTGTTCCGGGGTGTATCCCAGAATCTCGGAATGCGCCACGATGTAATAGGCGTGCCGGTGCCGCCCGTTGCGATTCACGTAGTCTCCGACTTCGTACAGCATCGCCGCCGCTGACAACCATTCCGAATACTCGGGCGGCAACCGGTGCAGCGATTTCAAAGAGCTGAACAGGT
The DNA here is from genome assembly GCA_041498365.1 of Terriglobia bacterium. Lineage (GTDB taxonomy): Bacteria > Acidobacteriota > Terriglobia > Terriglobales > Acidobacteriaceae > JAIQFF01. The sequence continues at coordinate 5,192 of JBGQIG010000050.1, forward strand.
TCATGGCGGCTGCGCGCACTTGCAGCGCGTGGTCCATATCCACGCGGTAATGGGCCACAGCGGCGCGGATTGAGTCCCAGCGCTCTGACTCGATGTGCTTTCCGGAGCGCGTGCTGCGATCGTATTCCGCCGCCATTTGCGCCAGCAATCCGTCCCGCAATCCCAGCGGAGAATACCGGAAGCCCGGCAACTGACAGCGCTCGAGGAGTTCGGCATAGACTACCGCGCCCGCAACGATGATCTCGGCTCGCCTAGGTCCGACCCCGGAGAGACCCTTGCGCTCGTTCATCGGCAGTCGCGCCAGCATCTTGGCAATCCCGCGCATCTGCGTGCGCGTCACTGCGACGGCCCGTGGACCTTTCGTACGGTACAAGCCGTGACAGACCGCTGCCAGGGAAGCGGCGGTGCCGGAAGTGGCAAGAACTGCCTTCGGCCGGGACCTCGCAATCCGGTCGGAGATCCGCCCGATCTCTCGCTCCACAAATCCCCGCAGGCGCCGCAGTTCCGATTTGCGGGGTGGATCATGCTGCAGAAACTCGTTGGTCAGACGCACCGCGCCGAGGGGAACACTTACCGTGTCCCGTATATGGCTCTTGCGGGATATGGTGAGCTCGCAGCTTCCGCCGCCCAGGTCAACCATCAATATGTTGGACGTACTCAACCGCAAACTTGAGACCAGGCCGAGGTGAATCAAACGGGCCTCTTCCAACCCAGAGATGATTTCCACCTTCCAGCCCGTGGCCGAGCGCACCCATTCCAAAAAGGCCGTCGAATTGCGTGCATCGCGCACCGCACTTGTGGCCACCACTCGCACAATATCCGCGCCTTCCTGCTGCGCCGCCCGATGAAAGCGGCGGAGCACCTTGACCGTGTCAGCAATAGCGTCAGGAGAAAGAAAGCCGGTTGTGAACACTCCGTCACCCAGGCGGGTCACTTGGCGGTCCTCATGAATCTCGCTCAGACGCCTTCCGGAAAGGCGCGAGATTTTCAAACGGACTGAATTCGAACCGATATCGACCGCGGCCAAAGTCGGCATGGCAAGGTCAACAGTGTACCGCGTAGAGCAAGTGAATGTGGCGCGGGTCCTGTAAGAATTAGGTCGAATTTCTTTGCGTCCTTGGCGGGGGTCCAAGATCGCAAAGCAAGACTCAATCTTAACCCCGGTGACAGGAAATCACTTCTCGTCCTGATTTGCTATCCTACGCGGATGCCGCGCGCCTTTCTGATTGATACCGACGTTGCCTCCGACGATGCCGTCGCTCTCATCATGGCTCTCCGTGCCCCCGACGTGCGCGTAGTCGCGATCACCACCGTTGCCGGTAATGTAGACGTTCAACAGGCCACTCGTAACGCACTCTATACGGTTGAGCTTTGCGGAGCCGGGGTCCCGGTCTACACGGGAACTGAAAAGCCGCTCCTGCGTGCTCATCAAAGCGCGACTTGGTTTCACGGCTTCGATGGACTCGGGGACCACAATTATCCACCACCGCGTCAGTCTCCCGGAAAGTTGCACGCCGTTGACGCCATGATCGAAACGATCGAGGCGAACCCTGGACTGGTGCTCGTCACGCTGGGGCCGCTGACCAATCTTGCGCTCGCCCTCACGAGAAAGCCGGGAATTGCCTCCAAAGTCGGGCGCTGCGTTGTCATGGGAGGCGCACCCTGCTGCGAAGGCAACGTGACCCCCGCTGCCGAATACAACATCTGGGTCGATCCCGAGGCGGCGCGGATCGTGATGCTCAGCGATCTTGCGGTGGAACTTGTGGGCTGGCAGACCTCCCGCGGGGATGCCGTCCTCAACGAGGCGGATATCGTGCGCATTCTGCGTTTCGATAACGCAGTGGCCCGCTTTGCCATCGAGTGCAACAGCCGTGCCCGCGACGCCTACAGGGAGCAGACTGGTGAAGACGGCATCTCACTGCCGGATCCGATTGCGATGTGCATCGCCCTTGACCCGACCGTAGGAACCCAGTGGAGCGAGCACTACGTGGAGGTGGAAACACACAGTGAGCTGACGCGAGGCATGAGCGTCGTGGATAGGCTTAACGTGGCCTCCGATGAGCGTAATCAGGCGGTTTGGGCCGCCGCCCTGCGAAAGGGACGCAAAACCAAAGTCTGCTGGACAATCGAGACAAAACGCTGGAAGGGCGCGCTCTTTTCGGCTCTGCAGTAACGTCGATAAGTGCACATAGTACCTTCGCTCATCCGCAATCCTGTCCCGAGCTTCCCTGTCGATTCACTATTCCAACTGCTTGCCCTTGGTCTCGGGCAACTGCGTCGCCACCACGCACGCCAGCAGGAACGACGCTCCGCACAAATAAAACGCCCAGCTCAGGCCCTTCGTCTGTCCTACGTGCCCGATTACAAACGGTGCAATCGAACTCATGGTGCGCGCGCCGTTGTAGGTGAAACCGAGTGCGCGGGCCCGGACGCGAGTAGGAAAAATCTCGCTTCCAATGATTCCTGAGCCAGAGAAAAATCCCGTGCCGAAAAATGCCAGCACCGTTCCCAGCACGAGCAGCGCCCAGGGCTCTCTAGCGCTGGCATAAATCGGTACTATAATTGCTGCCATTAACGTATATAAGATAAATGACTTACGCCGCCCTAGATAATCCGCTACCCAGCCAAAGCTGGCGTACCCGGGAAACATTCCAGCTAAATTCAGCACTACCAGCAGCGTGGTTGTTCCCATTACACCGAAGCCGCGTCCACCCTGTTCGACAGGCAGCGATAGATACGGAGGAATCCAGGTGAACAAGCCCCACCAGGCGAACATCCCAAAGAAGTTCATGAACAGCAGAGCGAAAGTATGTCTCCCATAGGGCGGGCGAAAGATGCCAGCGAATCCCAGCTCCACTTCCCGCCCACTGGCTGCAGCAACGTGGCTGGCTGCTTCTCCACGGGCTAGATGACGTTGCTGCCACATCTCTGACTCGGGCACGCCCCGGCGAATCCACAAGACCACCAGCGCGGGCAAAATTCCGACGAAGAATGCCATACGCCAATCGGCGTAGTGCAGCACGATGCCCGCCACCAGCGCGGCCAGGGCGTAGCCGATCGCCCACGAGCTCTGCACGATCGAGATAGCCTTGGCTCGCAAGTCCATCGGCCAGGTTTCGGCCACCAGCGTGGCTCCGGTATTCCACTCCCCGCCCATCCCCAGCCCGAGGATGAAACGGAAGACAGCCAGCATCAACACCGAGGTCGCAAGACCTGATGCGAACGAACAAAAAGAGTAGGTCAGAATGCTCAACATCAGAGCGCGCTTGCGGCCAACGCGGTCGGCAATGAACCCGAACGCCACGCCGCCTATACCAGACGCCAGCAAGGTGAGGCTGTTGAGCAGCCCGGCTGTGCCTTTGCTCATGCCCAGATCGCGCATGACGTGCGCCAGGACCAGGGCATAGAGCATCGCATCGAAAGCATCGAGCATCCAGCCCAGCGCCGCGGCCACAAGCGTGCGCCGTTGCGCCGAAGTGATTTGAGAAAGCGGAACGATGAGGCTTGTGGCCATTGGACTGATTGTCAGTTGTCAAACGCCACCTGGCAATCAAAAATCCAAAGTGGTGCCGCGAGTGGCACGACGCGGCCTCCGTGTCCTCAGTGTCCTCTGTGGTTTTCTGAAATGACAGGCGGCGCCGAGGAACCGGCTTTCAGCAGATGGAAATATCTTCGAGCCTTGCTTACGTCGCACGCAATCTGCTTGCGCAAGGCCTCGACGGATGGGAACCTGATCTCATCACGCAACCGTTGCAGAAAATGAATCTCGACTTCGGTTTCAGGCGTCAGCGCGATGGGATGAAAGTTCAAGAGATGAGTTTCAACCGCGAACGATTCCGTCCCGAAGGTGGGACGATTGCCCACATTGGTCACTGAGTCGAAGCACTCCTCCCCCACGCGGGTGCGTGTGATGTATACGCCGTCTTTGGGCACGAACTCTTCGTAACGGGCCAGGTTGATCGTAGGAACGGTGTACTTGGCGCCGTATCCGCGCCCCCGGCCAGGGGTCGAAAGCATGCTGAACGGGTGTCCCAGCAGGTGCCGCGCCCGGCTGACGCGTCCCTCGCTCAGCAGCTTGCGTACCTGGCTGCTGGAGACAGTTTCGCCGCGCAGTTTCATCTCCGGGTAGACCATGACCTGGAAGCCCATCTCGCGCCCCAACTCGGCGAGCATGTCCACATTGCCCGCGGCTTTGTGGCCGAAATGAAAGTTGTAGCCTTCATGCACTTCACGGGCGTGAAGCTGCTTCTTCAGGATCTTTTCCGCGAATTGACGTGGCGTCATCAGGGAGAGATCACGTCCGAAGGGCAGAAGCAGCACTGCGTCCAGGCCGCTGGCTTCCAGCAGACGCAGCTTTTCCGGCGTTGGCGTTATCAGCTTCAGCCCGGAGTCGGGTCTCAGGATGCGGACCGGATGGGGCTCAAACGTAACCGCCATCGCCTTGGCGCCCTGTTGCCGCGCACGGGTTACGATCTCCTCGAGCACATGGCTGTGGGCGCGGTGCACGCCGTCGAAGTTGCCGATGCTCACCAGCGTGGGCCCGAAGCTGGAGGGAACCTCCTCGAGTTTGTGGAAGATTTGCATCTTAAGAGCTTTTAACCGCAAAGGACGCGAAGTTTTCGCGAAGAACGCAAAGAACTGCTCTGAGCTTTTCTTTGCGAACTTGGCGGATTTTCTTGGCGAACTTTGCGGTCAAAAGCTTTTTCTTCCTCTCTACTAAATCTCGAACTCCAGCTTCATCCCATCGTACGAGAGCTGGACATGCGGCGGCAGCGACGCATTCGTCGCCTCATGCGGCAGATCGTGGCAAATGTGGGTGAAGAATGCCCGCTGAGGCTTCACCCGCTCCACGATCCGCAGCGAATTCTCCACCGTCGAATGCGTCGGATGAGGCTTGTGCCGCAGGGCGTCCAGAAACAATATGTCGAGATTCTTCAATTGTTCGAAGGACGCTTCGGGTACGGAGCTGTGATCGGTCAGATAGGCTGCTGATCCGAAGCGAAAGCCGTAGATCTCGGCGTCGCCGTGGATCACCGTCACCGGCTCGAAGCGCGCACCGAACAACTCCAGGGGACCGTCCATGGGCCTGAGATCAACCTGGGGCAAGCCACCGAATTTGTAGTCCGCGTCAAAGATGTAGCGGAACATGCCACGGATAAAATCGGCCACATCGGGACGTGCATACAGCGGCAGCCGGCCCGGCTTGTGGCGAAAGCTCAGCGGGCGCAGGTCGTCAATGCCGAGAATGTGATCGGCGTGAGCGTGGGTGTAGAGCACCGCGTCCAGATTGCGTATGTCCTCACGGATCGCCTGCTCGCGAAAGTCGGGCGTGGTGTCGATGAGCACGACTCTTCCGCCATATTCGACCATCACGGAAGGCCGGGTGCGCCGGTCGCGCGGGTCGGAGGAGCGGCAAACCGGGCAGTCGCAGCCAATGGTGGGTACGCCCATGGACGTGCCGCTGCCCAGCACGGTCAGGGTGGCTTTCATCGTTTCGCGGGATTCGTGCCCGTAGCCTGCGGCGGCCGGGCCAGTGCGTTGGTCACTTCCACGTAGGCCATGCGCAGCTCGTAGAGGCAGTTCTGCAGGAAGTTTTCTTCCGCGGCTGTGAGATTGCCTTTGGTCTTTTCCGCCAGCAGGCTGAGCGTGTCAACGGTCTGGCGCGCGCCCAGCAGATCGATGCGCGGCTGTCCTCCTTCTTCCTGCATCAGGCCAAGTTGCAGCATCGCCGTCATGTACAGCGAGGCCATAAAGCGCTCAAAGGTCATCTCCATTTCTTTTGCGGAGTGGCCGCTGAGTTCGACTCGCGCATCCAGGTCCTTGGCCGACTTGCGGTAGGCGTCGGCCTGCTCCTTCTGCTCCGCCACGGTAGGGCTGGGAGGCATGGGAGTATCCGGCACGACGGCAGCGGGTACGGGGGTAGCAACCGGTTGCGGACTGGGCTTCGCGGTTGAAACTTCTTCTTCGCTGACTTCCTGACGCAGTTCGCCTTCGGAGGTGAACAGTCGCCGGTCAGTTACGGTGAAGCTGTCTTGTTTTTTCTCAGCCATAATCTTTTCCTTGATCTACTTGAAAACTTCCGCAAACGGCAGGTTCACGACACTGGCCTTGCTGCCGCCAGCCTCGACCTGCTTGCCCGGCGTGGCCACTTCGCGGCGGATGTAACCCAGCGCCAGCCGCCGTTCGCCACCGGCAAGGGGCAGGGAAGCAGTGCTGGTGATTTCGCCGACGTCCTTGCCGTCCACCTGAACCTTGCTACCCGGCGCGGGCAATTCCCCGTGTACTTCGAAGCCGGTAAATTTGCGGCGCACCTGGCCACGTGAGCGAATACGTTCCACAATCTCCTGGCCCACGTAGCAACCCTTGGTGAAACTCAAGGCGCGCGCCTGCTCAGTCTCCTGCGGCAAGTCGCGCTCACGGATGTCCGCGCCGTAGAGGGGAATGCCGGCAGCGATGCGCAAAAGTCCAAGTGCTGCGGTTCCCACCGGCTTCGCCCCGGCTTTCACTAACGCTTCATACACCTTCTCCGCATCGCCGGGTGCGAGCCATAG
>JBGQIG010000051.1:0-11730 GCA_041498365.1 Terriglobia bacterium
CGAGGTAAACAGCAAGCCGTGCCGCGCCGCCCGGGTGGGAAGGACGCAGTCCATCATATCGATCCCCAGATTGGCGTATTCGACGATCTCCTCAGGAGTGCCCACACCCATCAGGTAGCGCGGCTTGTCCGCGGGAAGATGCTGAAGCGTGGCTTCGACGATCTCGCGAGTGAGGGATCGCGGTTCGCCCACGCTTAAACCTCCGATGGCGTAGCCGGGAAATCCGATCTCGATAGTGCCCTCGGCCGATTCTTTTCTAAGTTCATGATCCATACCGCCCTGAACGATGCCGAAAAGTGCCTGAGTCGCCCCGGACCACGTAGGGGCAGGTGTCCCCACCTGCCCGGCCGAGTGCAGCTCGGCAATCTGGCCCTCGGCAACCCCGGCGAGCTTGCGCTCGCCCGCCCAGACGGGGACATCTGGGCCTACCTGGTCGATGGCCCAGGGCACTTGCTGCTTGTGCTCCTCAAAATATCTCTTGCTCCGCTGCGCCCAGCGCAAAGTTAATTCCATGGACTGCCGCGTGCGTTCTCGATCAGCTGGATACTCGGTGCATTCGTCAAACGCCATCATGATGTCGGCGCCCAGCCCGATCTGCGCCTGCATGGCGCTCTCCGGACTGAAGAAATGCGACGAGCCGTCGAGATGAGAACGAAAGGTAACGCCTTCTTCAGTCACCTTCCGCAATTCGTTCAGGCTGAAAACCTGGAAGCCGCCTGAGTCGGTAAGAATCGCGCGCGGCCACGCCATGAAGCGATGCAGTCCTCCCAACTGACGGACCTGCTCCACTCCGGGCCGCAGGTAGAGATGGTAGGTGTTGCCCAAAAGGATCTGGACACCGAGTTCTTCAAGGATGTCCTGCGAAACCCCTTTCACCGAGGCCTGCGTTCCCACCGGCATGAATACTGGCGTCTCCACTACCCCGTGCGGCGTGGTCAGCCGTCCGGTGCGAGCCGCACCCGCGGTCGCCTCGATCTGAAAGGAAATGGACACTGCTGGATTGTAGCAATCAGGCGGCAGGGGCGCGTCTCAACTGCGAATCGAAAACGGCTGGCGCGACGGTCCAGAAACTGCTATTTTGTCCGGCCAGATGAACCGGATTACTCTGGGAATGCTCTGCGGTCTCGCCTTTGGGCTGCTCGATGTGGCTCTGATGCTGCCCATGTCTTTCCCCGACAAGCGCGCCGCCATTGCCGGCGCCTTCGTTGATCGTTTCGCAATCGGTTTTCTGATCTGCGTAATCGACTTGCCTTTGCCAGGCATGGGCCACTGGCCTGGTCGTCGCGCTGCTGGTGAGCCTTCCGAGCGCTATCGTGACTAAAGCTTATGCGCCCATTCTTGGCTTGGGCGCTGTGGGCGGCGTGATTATTGGAATCGTCCGCGCGAAGTTTGGCCACTAGTTCTTAAAGCCGGACTAGTTCGCGGTCAGCAAGATGGGTTCGCGGCGGGTGATCACCAGGGTGTGCTCGTAATGCGCTGAAGGCCGGTGGTCCGCGGTGCGTACTGTCCAGCCATCTTTCGCGACCACCGCGCGTCCGGACCCGGCCGCGATAATCGGCTCCACCGTAATTACCAGTCCTTCGGTGAGAATCTGGCTGGCTTCCGGATCGGCATAGTTGGGGACGCGGGGCTCTTCGTGGATGGTGCGTCCGATGCCGTGTCCGCCCAAATCGCGAATCACGGAGAAGCCGCTGCGGCGCACTTCGCGTTCGACGACGCGGCCAATCTCGGATACGCGGAAGCCGGCGCGCGCCACCAGCATGGCTTTGCCGAAGGCCCGCTCGGCGCAGGCCATCAGGCGCTGGTTCTCGTCGGAGACTTCGCCGGCCGCCACGGTTTCGGCGGCGTCCGCCATGAACCCATCTTTTTCGATCGTCACGTCGAGCTTGACCAGATCGCCTTCCTGGACTGTCCTCTCTCCGGGAATGCCGTGCACGGCTTCGTCGTTCAGGCTGATGCAGTTCACGCCGGGAAACTTGTAGACCAGTTGCGGTGCCGATTGCGCACCGTGCTCACGCATGACAGCGGCGCCGACTTCATCGAGCTGTGCCGTGGTGACGCCGGGCCGGACAGCTTTTTTCATGGCTTCGAGCATGCGGCGCACAATCGCGCCCGCAGCGCGCATGCCGGCAAGGTCGTCGGGACCGTTGATGGACATGCTTCTAGCCTATCGCATTCGTGGGACGGCGCGGCGCGAAATAGAGCATCAAGAGAAAACCGGCTCCGAAGAATGGCATTGCCAGCAGCAGGCCGAATCCCAGGAACCGCACAACAAGTCCCCATAGAGCTATCGCGTCGCAAATCGCGTATGTCGCAACGTACGCAGTGCGCCAGCGCCTGAGAGCAGCCGCATCTTCGGGCATGGCGGACAGCACCTGCTCCGACGGCCTTAGGATCTTTCTGCGCACGAAGAAGATGCCTTTCACCCCCCAAGCGGCGAGTCCGATGATCAGATAGAAGTAAGGGTGTGTTTTGGGCGGATTGTAGGGCTGAACCCACGCAGCCATAGCTGCATATGAAGACGACGCTCGCCAGCAGGAGCAGTCGCAGGGTGCCTATCAGTTTGAGCGAAGATTCCATCGCCCCGATTCTGACGCAGTCTTAAATGCCATTTGGAACGGGTGTGCCCGAAGCAACTACTCGGAAACCACCTGCACGCCGAAAAAACGCTGCCGAGCTAGTGCTCGGCCTGGACGGGTCGAAGACCCGTCCCCACACAGTCCGTGGCGGTCTTCGTTCAAGACCCGGTGATTTTCAGGCGCAGTTCTTCCGGCAGGCGCTCGCGGATTTCTGCGGGCAGGCGGTCATGGACGCGGCGCGCGCCTATCTTGGCGGCATCCACCATGGTCATGGGCGCCGGCGTGGCCACTGCTACTGCCAACCACATCAAGGCAGAAAGCGCGAAGCCGAGCAGCGCCGCGAGCTCCAGCCAAAAGGCATGCCGGGGAGCAAGATGAAGGATGACGCCAAAGGCCAACAGGAAAACCGCGGCTGAAAGCGAAGCCAGAGCAATCAGGGAAAGATCGATGGTGCGGTGCAAGCGTTGCCGAGATCGGCAGTGCTCGCAGGCGTCGAAGTGCTCTTCGTAGTCGGCACGCATCTCCAGAGCGATGCCGGAAATATCGTAACGCCAGCCGGCCAAAATCTTGCCTACGATAGGATCAACGCACTCGCTCATACAGATTACAACTGGATCGCTGCCATCGGCTCCGACTGTCTCGCCAGCATCACCCGGTTGTGCAACAGTGTCTGGCGGCATCCCAGGGCCTTTTCCGCGGCTCCCCGGGCGAGTTCGGGATGGTTGTTCTGCTCGGACAGATGCGCCAGCACTATGTATGATGCATTGCCATCATATTCGGTGCATAAGAATTTCGCGAGTTTGTCGTTCGACAGGTGTCCCGTCGGACTTCCGACCCGCTGCTTGACCGACCAGGGATAGGGCCCCACTCGCAGCATTTCCAGATCGTGATTGGACTCGATCACCAGCACATCGCAACCACGCAAACGATCGCACACGTTGGGCGGCATGTATCCCAGGTCGGTGGCGACTCCCACCTTGATGCCCTCAGCGCGGAAAGTCAGTCCGACGGGATCGGCGGCGTCGTGCGGAATGGTGAAGGGCGTGATCTCGATGTCGCCTACGCAGAAGCTGCGTCCGGCGGAGAAAATTTCGAGCCGCGCCAGTTGCGGCAATTCACCGGCATCGTCACGCAGAGACCTTGCCCACGCCTGGTGTGTGGCGCCGGTCATGAATACCGGCACCTGAAACTTTCTCGCCAGCACGGCCAGACCGTAAACGTGATCGGAGTGCTCGTGAGTAATCAGGATGGCGGAAAGGGTCCGCGGATCGTCCCCCCGGGCGCGCATGCGTTTGACGGTCTCGCGACAGGAAATTCCCGCATCCACGAGAATTTTCGTACGCGAACTGGAAACCACAGTGCTGTTTCCCCGGCTGCCGCTAGCCAGCACCGAGACCGAAACTCCCATAGCCGCAGCATACTCGCTGCAGCTGTGGAAACGCAAGTAACTATTGGGATGAGCTGTCGACTATGAGCGTGGTCATCCTGAGCGGAGCAAAGCGATTCGCTCGCGAATCCCTTTGCGGAGTCGAAGGACCCCTTGTAGCTTGACTGTCGTCAGGTGCGTGTGCGGCACGGGAGAAAAACCGGCGCCGCAGGCGTACGATTTACGGGTAGGGGTCCTTCGACTGCATGGCTGCTTCGCAAAGCGAAGCAGCTACTCCGCTCAGGATGACAGAGTTGGCTGAATGCTGACAGCTCACTTCCCCCACAATTCCTTCAACCCACTGCGTCCGGCAGATCCGCCGTACGCACCTGCCATTCCTGTCAGGAAGCCCAGGAACGATTCGTAGATCTGGGCGCGATAGGGTTTTTCGGTCAGCAGAAAATAAGCCGTGCCTTGAACCAGCGGCACGAAGACTGCAACCAGCAGCGTCCAGCGCCAGGGCCGCGTCGGACGAAGCGCCCCCAGAAGCATAGTGCTTGCGAGCACGAACAACGCGGTGAGAAGCAAATCGCCAAATTTTACGTCGACAACTCCGGCGATGAGACCAAACATGACGGCGAGAACGTAAATGCCGCGATCGTTTTTGCTGACTGATGTGTCCAAAACCGACTCCGCCGAGCGAATCATCTGCGCTCAGTACTTGTAGAACCCTCTGCCGCTCTTTTTCCCCAGCCAGCCTGCGTCCACCATCTTGATCAGCAGCGGGCAGGGCCGGTACTTGGGATCGCCCAGGCCGTCCTGCAGCACTCGCATGATGTCGAGGCAAACATCGAGTCCGATGAAATCCGCCAGGGTCAGGGGGCCCATGGGATGAGCCATGCCCAGCTTGAAAACTTCGTCCACAGCTGCGGGAGTGGCTACGCCTTCCATCACCGCGTACATGGCTTCATTCAGCAGTGGCATCAGCACCCGGTTGGAGACGAATCCGGGCGCGTCATTGACCTCGACCGGAGTCTTGTCGAGTTGCAGCGCGAGATCGCGCACGGTGGCAAAAGTCTCGGGCGTAGTGGCCAGACCGCGGATTACCTCCACCAGCTTCATGACCGGCACGGGATTGAAGAAATGCATTCCGATAATTTTGCCGGGACGCTTGGTCGCGGCAGCCAGTTTCGTAATCGAAATGGAAGAAGTGTTCGACGCCAGAAGAACTTCAGGCCGGCAGATGCGATCCAGATCGCGGAAGATTTCCGCCTTGATTTCGAACTTTTCAGTGGCGGCTTCGACCACGAAGTCGCAGTTCCCCAGTTGGGCGCGTTCGAGCGTGGGAACAATTCGCTTCAGCGAGGAGGTTTTCTCGTCCGCAGTGATTCTTCCCTTGGCCAGTTCGCGGTCGAGGTTGTTGGCGATGGTCACGAGCGCCCGATCGAGGTATTGCTGTTCCACGTCACAAAGCATCACTTTGAAGCGGCTGCGCGCGAAAACGTGGGCAATGCCGTTGCCCATGGTGCCGGCACCTATAACTCCAACCCGCTCAATTGGCATAGAGTATCGCCCCTCCTTCGCCCTGAAACCTGCTCAGTCTAACACTCCCAAGTGATTGCAAAGCTTAGATTTAAGGTTCGCTTAAGCTTTAGAAAATTATTCTCCCGGGTGCAGCTTGTTTCGGAGCCCTAGGCATCACAAGGTCTAGAAACCGGGCCCGGTCGTTACTGGAGGCGATGGCGTGATGCAGTTTCTCCAGGACGATGGAACCCGGTGGGAGGAACTTATGCGAAGCATGAGGATGGCAGCACTGGCAGTAGTAATGGCGCTGGCCTGCAGCGGTCTGGCGTTGGCCCGGGATCACGATGACGATCATCATCGCTCGGACAAACACAACGACCGTCACCATGACTGGAAGCACGACCGAGATCACGACCGGGACAGAGATCATGACCGCTGGCGCGACCGTGACCACGATCGCGATCACGGCCGCTGGGAACGTGATGACCATCGTCGTGACGATGGCTATCGCGGCGGCCAGATTTACAACCGCTATCCCAGGGACTATCCGGGTGGAAACGGCTACCCCAGCGGGGGCTATGGCTATCCGAACGGTGGTTATGGCAACTCCGGTGTTTATGGCCGGCAGGGCAACGGCCGCGATATGGGTTACAACTTCGGCTACCAGGACGGGAGCTACATGGCGCGCAAGGACATGTCACAGAACAAGCCGTTCAACCCGAATCCTCGCAATGAGTTCGGAAACCGAACTCGCGGTTACAACAGTTCGTTCGGCGACAAGAATTACTATCGGTCGCAGTACACCAGTGGATATTCAGCAGGCTATCAGCAGAATTATCGCGGAGGCCGAGGCTGGGGCTACTAGAAACCCTTCATTCGGCGGAAAAGGGCTGCCAGAACATGGCAGCCCTTTTTTCTGTGGAAGTATCGGTACTCGGCGTTTGGCTTTAGCCTTAGTACGACGGGTTCGAACTGTGTCCAGGTCTTGAACGCCAAGTGCTAATTGCCTAGCGCCAAGTGCTGCCTGCACTATTCCCGTTCCAGACTCTCATCCATCGCGATCTTGGCGCCCTTTTGCACTTCGACGACGCGATGGATACGTTTGTATCCCGACATGGTGATGTCGATCACGTACGTGCCCGGATTGAGTGAGAACTCGACCGGAGAAAATTTATCCACGATGCGGTTGTTGACCGCGATCTGCGCGCCTTTGGGTTGGGTCTTGATGCTTATCGAGCCCATGCCCGCGGTGTCTCCGCCGCCAAACAGCTTCTTGAATTTCCCGCCGATTTTGATGTCATCGGTTGAGCCAAGCGCTCGGAGGCTGGGGGCGAAATGGAAGACCTGGCCGGCCTGCAGGTTGGCGGTAGAGGTTTCCTCCAGGTAGCCTTGTTTCCGGATCAGGAAGGTGTGCGAGCCGGGCTTGTCCACGGAAACCTGCGCCGGGGTCACGCGCCCGGTATCCTTGCCGTCGAGGAAAATTTGTGCACCGGCGGGTTCGCTGGTTACGGAGGCGGTGGCCGTAAGCAGAGCCAGTTGGACAACCAGAAATGACTTGCTGCCCGAAGCCACATCAATGGCGCGGGTTTCCGGCGCATATCCTGGCCTGGTGACGGTCACGCTGTGCTGCCCGGGCGCGACTCCGGACAGATTGAAAGGAGTGACCCAGCTGGGATCGCTGCGCCCGTCAACACGAACTTCCGCGCCCTCGGGAGTTGAGTTGATAGTCAATTGTCCGGGAATCGAGGCGGGCGCGGCGACCGGTACCGCCTTGGTCTTCTTCTTGTTGTACTTGGGGGTTACGGATACGGCGGCCGGTTCCGGGCTGGCCACGAGATGTTCAGGCTGTGCCTTGGCGGCAGCAGGTGCCGGAGGCTGGGCCGCATTCCAGGCCGGCTTCGCTCCTCCATCGGATTGCGCCGCCGCCGCGGGCTGCCCGGTGGAACCTTCGTCTGCGGAATTTTCAGAATGGATGCGGAAGGCGATGATGCCCACAACCAAAAGAATGACCCCTAGAGCTCCTGCGATCGAATACACAAACAGCTTGGGCGGGGTCTTCCTGATTTCCTTTACCGCCCTTCTGGCCACTTCCCGCGGTTGCACTTTGGGCTTTTCCGGTTGAACCCGGGTGGACGAAGCTGCAGGCGCGGATTCAGTCTCGAGCGTGGCCTCCGGCGGAGGCGGGGGAGCCACGTAGATTTCTTTTAGAGGAGGCAGTTCGCTGATTTCGGAGAAACTCGGGCCTCGCGCGGCGTCCTTGTCCGCTTCTGCCATAGCCGGATCAACATGAAAAGCGGATGTCTCAGAAGCCGGTTCTACGGTCTCGGCCACAGCGCTGGCCTGCTCCTGGAATGTGCTTTGTGCGGAGGCTCTCGCCGCCTTTGAGGCCGCTTTCGACTGCTTCGCTTGATCGGCTGTGAGGCTCCCACCCTCCCATCCCGCCGCTGCGGCCGCGGCTTTGGCGCGGGCAGACGGCTTTGCGACGGCATCCGCACTGGGCGATGGCGACGCGCCACTATCCGCAGCCGCGCGGCCTGACTGGGCTGGTGCGGAAGGTCGCGCTTTGGCGGAGGCCGCCTTGGAATCGACCGAATTTCTCTCGCCCGCTTCAGCGTTATGTTCTGCAACGGCGGTGGCTGCCGCTGCTTTCTTCTGCGACGGTTGCTTGCCTACCGCCTTGGTCGCACTTTCCTTACATCGCTCCAGATCGTTGACCAGTTCCTGTCCGCTTTGATAACGATCTTCGGGCGCCTTGGACAGCGCCTTCATGATCACTTCGCTGAGCACGGGATGAATCTTGGGATTGATCTTAGCCGGAGCTTCAGGAGTGGCTTCGGTGATGGCGTGCCGTACCTCGTCCGCATCCTCACCTGGGAAGGCTTTGCTCTCGGTGACCATCTCATACATGATTGCGCCCAGGCTGAACACATTGGAACGGCCATCCACCGGATCTCCGCGCAACTGCTCCGGCGACACATAATGGAGAACGTCGGGGGCCTTGCCGGAATCCTGGCAGGTGAATGCTCCCATGATGGAGTTTCCGAAGCTCAGGACCTTGACCGTGCCGTCCCACGTGACCATGATCTTGGCTGGCTCCAGACTGTAGTGCACAACATTGTGTGAGTGGGCGTGGTCCAGTCCCTGGCACGTCTGTCGGGCGATGTCCTGCAGGTCCCAGATGGAAAATCCTTCCTTGCGGGCGAGCATAGTGGCGATGCTGTTGCCCTGCACGTACTCCATCGCGGCGCAGAACTGGCCGTCGATTTCTTCCAGACCGTAAAGCTGCGCGATGTTGTGGCTGCCCAGGGGCTTGGTGCCTTCGGCTTCCTTCAGGATATGGTTCACAAGGTCCGAGGCTTGCTCGCCTAAAATCTGCAAGCGGATGGTTTTCAGAGCGATGGTCTGCCCACTCTCCGGATCCGCGGCTTTGTAGACGGCGCCGATTTCCGAGTGCGTAATTTCGCTGAGGACTTCGAAACGTCCGATCTTGTTAGCCATTGCTTCCTGAGCCCCGAAAATCAAATATGCAGTCTGGTGGACAGACGCCTGGCGTCATTCATGGGGGAAAGGTACGAGTAGAATAGCCCGGCTCAATCCGGGATGGGAGTTACGAAGGTACTCGGAAAAAATCGGACTTCCGCTTGGCAGACGAGCCGGGGTGCGTCTACCGGATGGAGGTCAGCCATGCCTGCAACAGATGCCGCACCTTGGCCCCTTCCATTTTGCGCCGCAGCGCGTCCATCACGGCAAAGTGCACGCCCTGGCCGCGCCCACGAAATTCCACCCAGTACGGAATATAGATTTCTCCGGCAACCGGTTCGGCGGAGATATGCAAATTCCTCACCCGAAAAAAGCCGGTGCTGAAAAGCAGCCGTTGTACTTTGCCGATCACAATTTTCTTAGCTTCGGTTTCATCGAGCAACGGCTGTGAACAGTTGCGAGTGTCAAGATAGATCACTTCCCGTTCACCGGGGAGTTGCTCGAAGTGGTAGAGATCGAGCGATCCGTTGACCATGTCCAGGCCGAATATCCGCTGGTCGCGCTTGCCGCCGTTAAGGATTTCGACCTGAAAGAGCTGGAAAGGGATATAGAAGTCGGCGACCGATTTCAGCGGACCGAAGGCGGTCGTGCGCAGAATATCCTGCAAGCCGGAAGAAAACTGTTCTGTGGCCTCTTCGCGGGTGACGTTTGGCTTCAGGCTGCGGATGCGGGCCATTTCCGGACTCCAAGAAAATTACCGCAAAACGACAGCCCTTCTCTAACGGAAGTGAAACCAGAGTCCGAGCACGGTGGCGATGAGCGCCAGGCTGAATATTACGTTGAGCCGATGCTCCAGCGCGGTCTCCGCTCCGGGCTTGTACCCCTCAGGGTGCACCGGCATGACGTCCATTTTTTCGCCCACCGTAGCGAAGGTCAGCCCGGCCAGCTGCTTGCGATCAGGCGCCGGGGTCATCAGGCTCACGCCGATCAACACCAGCGAACACACCGCAAACATCAGGATGGCATAGTGCAGGAAGTTCATGGTAACCAGCCATCGGATCGAATCCGGCAGGCTCGCACCGCCGGGGTAGGCCAGCTCCAGCAGGAAACGTACCGTACCCAGCACAAAACCAGTCAACAATGAACTGAGGGCGCCCTGCGCGTTCAGCCGCGTCCACAAAATCCCCAGGATGAAGCAGGCGGCGATGGGCGGACTGATGTAGCCCTGAACGCTTTGAAGGTAGATGTACAGCTGGCCGCTGATCCGGGTGATGAATGGCACCCAGGCAATGCCCAGAAGGACCATGACGCCCGTGGCGATCCTTCCTATGAGGACTAGTTGCTTCTCGCTGGCCTCCGGCCGCAGCTTCTTGTAGAAATCCAGCGTCACCAGCGTCGAAGTAGAGTTGAACACGGACGCCATCCCACCCATCAAAGCCGCCAGCAGCGCCGCGATCATAAGCCCGACGAGCCCTGTTGGCAGCAGATTGAGGATGAGAGTGGGCAGGGCGATGTCTCCGTTGGTGGGCGTTCCGTCCGCCCCGAAGGTGAACATGTCCCTGAAGAGCGCAAGGGCAATCAACCCGGGAAGCACCAGGAGAAAGACCGGCAGGATCTTGAGAAACCCGGCGAAAATGGTCCCGGCTTTGGCGTGGCCTTCATCCCGCGCCGAGAGCACCCGCTGAACAATCACCTGGTCGGTGCACCAGTACCATATGCCCAGGATCGGCGCGCCAAAAAAAATCCCGGTCCAGGGGAAAGCCGGATCGCTGATCGGCTTCACCATATGAAAATAGCTGGCCGGGACTGCGGCGCGCAGCCCAGCGAAACCGCCCACCTCATGCATGCCGATGACGGTGAGCGCGATCGCGCCCGTCAAAAGAACCAGAGTCTGGACGACCTCGGTATAGATCACAGCCGACAGTCCCCCCGCGATGGTGTAGATTCCGGTCACAATCACGAGAATGATGGCCGCCTGCAGCGGACTCCAGCCCACCACACCCTTCAGCACGATGGCCGCCGCCCAAAGATGCACGGAAATCTTGGTCAGCACGTAAGCGATGATGGAAATGCTGGCCAGATAAACGGCCGAACCGCGGCTGAAGCGCCGCTCCAGGAACTCCGGCATGGTGAACACGTTGGAGCGGAGATAGAACGGAACGAAAACCCACCCCAGGACCAGAAGAATCAGGCAGGCCAGCCATTCAAAGGACCCGACCGCCAGACCCGAACTCGCGCCAGAGCCGGCCAGTCCGATGAAATGTTCGGTGGAGATGTTGGAGACGAACAACGATGCCCCGATGGCGAACCATCCCACATTGCGGCTGGCGAGAAAGTAGTCCGCCGAAGTTCGCTCCTTGCGCGCAAAGTAGAAGCCAATTCCAAAGATGATGGTGAAGTACACCGCGATGATGGCGATGTCGATGCCAGTGAGGGCCTTATGGGTGAGATGCGCCGCGGTTCCGACCATACCCCTCCCTGTAAAACGCCATGATTCCTGCCTGTGCCGTGCGTCATGCTAGTGCATTCAGCCCACCCAGGCAACCGGGAACGTCACCGCTAGTATGGGGAGTAGCTCCCAAGATACTGCCACAGTCTTCGGCACGCTTAACCCAATGCCTAAAAAGAATACGGAGCTTGTCGATTTCACGGTCCCTCGTTCGACGCTAGAGTAGAGGCCGGAGTCACCTGGCTTGTGGCCGGATAGAAGTCCAGCCTGTAACCCCCAACCAGACGGAGGCTCACAATGCGATTCATGATTGTGGTCAAGGCCACGAAGGA
>JBGQIG010000052.1:0-11640 GCA_041498365.1 Terriglobia bacterium
CGCGATATCGTGCTCGTGGGTGACCAGTACGATGGTGTTGCCTTCGGCTTGCAGACGATCGAATAGCGCCATGATTTCGTTGCCGGTCTGGGAGTCGAGGTTGCCGGTGGGTTCGTCGGCCAGGATGATAGAGGGGCGATTGACCAGGGCTCGTGCGATGGCGACTCTTTGGCGCTGGCCTCCGGAGAGCTCGTTGGGCTTGTGCATCATGCGGGATTCCATGCCGACGGATGCCAACGCGCCTTTGGCGCGCTGCACCCGCTCTTCGCCGGGAACGCCGGCGTAGATCAGCGGCAGTTCCACGTTGTGCAGGGCGGTGGCGCGGGCCAACAGGTTGAAGGTCTGGAAAACGAAACCGATTTCCTTGTTGCGGATGCGTGCCAGTTCGTCATCGTCCAGTTCGCTGACCAGCTGGCCGTTCAGCCAATAGTGGCCTTTGCTGGGCGTATCCAGGCAGCCGATCAGATTCATCAGCGTGGATTTTCCCGAGCCGGAGGGCCCCATGATGGCGACGTATTCGCTGCGCTGGATGCGGATATTCACGCCGCGCAAGGCATGCACCTGCTGCTCCGACCCCATGTCGTAGGTCTTCCACAGATCTTCGGTGCAGATCATGCACGATTCGGGCGGCGCCGACACCACGGGTTGCGCAATATTGATCACTTCTGCGGTTGCCATTTTTCTCTCCTGGTCCTCTCGGGACACCTGCCCGCTCCGATCTTGTCGGCTCCTATTGGACGCGCCACTGATGCCGAGGTTAGTCAGTGGTCAGTTGTCGGTGGTCAGTGGCCAGTCCTCGCCGTTGTTCGAGGCTTGCCTTTGACCACTGGCCACTTTCTACGATCCCTCGTCTTCCTTCTTGGGAGCCGTGTTATCTACTTTTACGCTAGCTCCCGGCCGCAGTGTGCGCAGCACTTTGTAACTGCCGGTAACGATCTCGTCACCCGGCTTCAATCCGTTCAGCACTTCGATATCGGTGGTGCCGGTAATGCCCGTCTCCACGGGCAGGAATTCAGCTTTGCGATTGCGGATGACGAACACGCCCTGCACCTCGCTCTTTTCTTTGTCCTTGTCTTTCTGCTTGGATGTTTCCTTCTGAGGTCCGGCGGCCTGGACCGCAGCGCCCTTGTCGTCGCGGCTTGCGTCCAATTCCGCCCGCGACCGAACCGTCAATGCCTGTATGGGAATGGTGAGCACATGATCGCGGGTGGCTGTGGTCACTTTGGCAGTGGCGGAAAGCCCGGGGCGCAGATTCTCTGGAGCATCCTGAAGTGTAACCACCACCTTGAAGTCTTTGGCTTCCTGGCTGGCGGAGGTCTGCTGTGAGGTGGATACACCAGTCGAGCGCACTATAGCGTTGTTGCCGATTTCGGTAACCACAGCTTTGAAAGTCTTCTTCGGGATCGCGTCGATGCTCACCTCAGCGGGCTGACCCAGCCGCACGTTGACGATATCGGTTTCGTCGACCTTGACCTCGGCGGTGATGATGGACATGTCGGCCAGAGTCATAAGCGTGCTGCCCGGTGAATTCTGGATGCCAATTACGACCGTTTCGCCCTCTCGCACCGGCAGATTGGTGATCATGCCGTCGTAGGGAGCGGCGTAAGTGGTCTTCTGCAACACGTCGGCGGCGTGGGTCAGGTTGGCCCGGTTCTGCGCGATATGACGATCAGCGGAATCCTTTTGCGCTTTGGCTTGCGCGACCCGCGCCTGGGCTTGTGCCAGACCTGCCTGCGCCGTCTGCCATGCGGCTTTCTGGCTGTCGTACTCTGACTTCGCGATCAAGGACTCTTTATACAGGCCTTGAGCACGAGTCCAATCGAACTGGGCACGTTCGTAATCGGATTGCGCGCGATTCAGATCGGCGGCTGCTGTATTCATGGCGGCGACCGCGGCCACGGCATCGGTCTGGGCCGCTTCCAGCGACGCCTGCGTGGCGTTCACGTCGGCCGAAGACTGCACGTTCTCCAGTTGCGCCAGCAATTGTCCCCTCTTCACCCGGTCGCCTTCCTTGACGTAAAGCCGGGTGATTTTGCCGAAGGCATTTGCGCCAATGTTGACGTACGTCTTCGGCTTGATTTCACCGGATGCGCTGACAATCGAGGCCAGATCTTGGCGCTCCGCCTTACCGGTCTGGACCGTGACCACGCCCTTACGGCTTTGGTGAACGGCAATGCCGACCGCCGCCAGAATCGCAATGACGACGCCGCTGCCAATCAGTATTTTCTTTCCCGTGCTCATTCCACCCTTGTCACGCCTTCATCCGCGGGCATTCCCCTGGTCGGGTGACAACAGATATCGACCGGCGCTACTTCCGCGCTGCCCTCACACCCGAGTTTTCGGCGTAACCGGGGACACGCCATCAGATACGGTATTGCGGGTGCAAAAGTTCCTGCGGGACCAACTACCCTGCGGACGCCGGGCCGAAGGCCGACCAGGCTAGGCGTTGATAACATGTCGATTATAGCTTGAGCAGGGTGGAGAATCGAACAAACTGTGGCTGGGTCTAGGGATCAAAACCAGTTGTGGATTTGAAAGGGCCGGGAGGCCAATTTTGACAATCTTTACAATCGGTTAGGGTGCCCTACTTAGCCTTGCCTTAGTGGCCCTTAAAGTCATAGAATGACTAGCCAAGCGTATCTGTCGTCAGGAGTGCCCCCTATGTCCCGGGTCGGTTTTCTCGATCGTCTCTTCGTGGTCCTGGTTCTGCCCGTTCTCGCCATAGGGCTCGTGTCGTTTGCAGCCGCTCAGGAAGGGAAATCGGATACTGCCGATCAGACCGCTGCGGGAGCTTCGTCGGCCCCGGAAGCAGGGGGGCAGGAAGCTGATCCGCTCAAGCGTCCGCTCACCGAGAAGCAGAGGAAGCAGAACGCCAAGTCGTTGAAGATCGAGTTGAGCAAGACCTATAAGAAATGGCTCGACGAAGATGTTCGCTGGATCATCACCGACGAGGAGCAAAAAGCGTTCAAGCTGCTTTCCAACGATGAAGAGCGCGACCAGTTCATCGAAGCTTTCTGGCAACGTCGCGACCCCACACCGGACACCATCGACAACGAATTCAAGGAAGAACACTACCGGCGCATGGCCTATGCCAACGAACATTTTCCGGCGGGTATTCCGGGGTGGAAAACGGACCGCGGACGGATCTACATCATGTACGGCCCGGCAGACGAAATTGAGTCGCATCCCTCCGGCGGCTCGTATCAACGTCCCATGGACGAAGGCGGCGGCGAAACTTCCACCTATCCTTTTGAAGACTGGCGCTATCGCTACCTGGAGGGTGTGGGCCAGGAAATCATCATCGAGTTTGTGGACACCTGCATGTGCGGCGACTACCACATGACCATGGACCGGTCGGAAAAGGATGCGCTGCTTTATACGCCCAATGCGGGACTGACCATGTACGAGCAGATGGGCATGGCGAGCAAGGCGGACCGCTTTACCGGCGGTGGAATGGAGCGGCTGGGAACTGGTCCGTTCAGTACCAACCAGCAAAGCAAGCAGTTTGACCGGTTGGAGCAATTCTATAAGCTGCAAAAGCCGCCGGCTGTGAAGTTCAAGGATCTGGAGGAAGTGGTCAGCCACAAGATCAGCGTGAACCTGATGCCGTTTGATGTGCGCACTGATTTTGTAAGAGTGACGAGCGACACCGTGCTGGTCCCGATTACGATCCAGGTAAAAAATCGCGATGTCACCTTCGTGAACAAAGATGGCGTGCAGCGCGGGACGGTGAATATTTTCGGCCGCGTGACGACCCTGACCGGCAAGATCGTGCAAACTTTTGAAGACACGGTGCAGGTCGATGTGCCGGCGGAGCTGTTGCCCAAGGTGACGGAGAATTCATCGGTTTACTGGAAGGCTCTGCCCCTCCGGCCGAATCTGTATCGGATTGATGTCGCGGTGAAGGATGTGAATGGCGACCGCTCGGGCTTGTGGAGCAGCCGTTTGCCCGTTCCTAGCTTCGAAGACGATAAGCTATCGTCCTCTTCTCTGATCGTCGCCGACACCATGCAGCCGGTTTCGACGAAGGAGATTGGCACCGGCATGTTTGTGATCGGCAATACCAAGATACGTCCCCGGGTCGCATCCGCGAATGGCAAGCCGGTGGCGTTCAAGCGCAACCAGAAAGTTTATTTCTGGATGCAGGTTTACAATCTCGGAGTGGACGAGAAGACCCACAAGCCATCGGCTACGGTGGAGTACAATATCATCAATGCGGCGACCAACAAGGCCGTGATTCACACGGTGGAGTCTACAGACCAGATGGGCAATATCGGCGACCAAGTGACCCTGGAAAAACCGCTCTCGGCCGCCAGTCTTGATCCTGGGATCTATCGCATTCAAATCAAGGTGAACGATAATATCTCCAAGCAGGTCGTCGATCCCTCGGCAACTTTTGCTGTGGAGTAAAACTGGAGTGCTTGTCTCCTGTGAGGTGGTTGGAGTGAAGCTGGGCGGACTCGGGTTCAAGCTCGGGTTGTTGGGGATTGCGCTGGCGCTTCCGGCTCTGGCGGCCGACCGTCCGCAACCGGGCTCCATTTCTGGCTATGTGCGCAACGCTGCCGGCGTCCCCCAGATGGGCGCCATGGTGGAAGTCCTGGGCTCCGCCACGCACACCCTGAAAGTGTTCACCGACGAAAATGGTTTCTACTCAGCCAGCGGCCTGCTCCCGGGCACTTACAGCGTAAAAGCGTACTCGCCGTCATTTCTTCCCGCGTTGCGCGAGCGCGTGGGATTGCTTCCCGGCAGCAGCGTGCTGGTCAATCTCAAACTCAGCGGACTGTTCGAGGCAATCCAGTTGCCTGCTTTGCGTGGCCCCGCCGACGAGGATGACTGGAAATGGGTTCTGCGTTCAGCCTCTAATCGGCCGATCCTCCGGATGCTGGACGAGCGCACTCTGGCGTCCGATGTCGGGGATGACAGGCATGAACTGAAGGGCACGCTGTCGTTCGTCGCCGGTTCGGCTTCCGGGGGGTTTGGAAGCGCTGCCGACGTGAACACGGGCTTTTCCGTGGAGAGGTCGATTTTTTCTTCTGGAACGGTGGCCGTTCAAGGGAGTGTTGGGTACAACGGCGGTTCGCCCAACGCGGTGCTGCGTACTTCTTACAGCCATAAACTGGAGAACGGATCGAAGCCAGAGATGGCTTTCACCATGCGCCGCCTGGCTGCGCCCGGAATCAACGGGCACGGTACTGCCCTGCAGGCATTGGCGCTTACCGCCTCCGATGAATTCACCCTGGGAGATGTTCTGGAACTCCGCTTCGGGAGCGAGTTACAAACCATTCAATTCCTGGGGCGGGTGACAGCGTTCCGTCCCTTCGGCTCGGCTGATCTGCATCTCTCGCCCAATACTGTGCTGGAATATCGTTACGCGACTTCAGAACCGGACAGCCGCGTGGAGAAGGGCTTTGACTCGGCGCCGGCGGATTTGAGCGAGTCCGGCCCGCGTGTCAGCCTGGCAGGATTCTCGCCTTCGCTCGAACGAGCTCATCATCACGAACTCTCGCTCTCCCGCCGAATTGGCGACACCAACCTGCAGGTCGCTATGTATCACGATCGGGTGGCAGATCCGGCGCTGACCGGAGTCGGTGACGCCTCAGCGGACGGCGGAGAAGTGCTGCCCGATCTCTACTCCGAGACATTTACTTACCGGGGAAAAGAATTGGACGCGCGCGGAATGCGTGTGGTGCTGCAGCGCAAGCTGACGGCAGACCTTACCGCTACTCTGGACTACGGATACGGCGGAGTACTCGATCTGACCAGGACCGATGTTGCCCTGCAGGACGCGCGCCGCGAGACTTTTGTGCGGAACCGGCATACGGCGGCAGCAAAGTTCAGCGGCACGCTGCCGGGC
This sequence comes from Terriglobia bacterium, assembly GCA_041498365.1. Taxonomy (GTDB): domain Bacteria; phylum Acidobacteriota; class Terriglobia; order Terriglobales; family Acidobacteriaceae; genus JAIQFF01. Next base: position 5,855 of record JBGQIG010000052.1, read on the forward strand.
GCCAAGACCCGCTGGATTGCATCCTACCGCTGGATCAGCGGACAGGCGCTTACGCCGGTGGATATGTTTAACGCGTCGGCCGGGCAGTCCGAACCGTATCTGAACATTTTCCTGCGGCAGCCCATTCCAGGAACCGGTTTTCTTCCCTGCCACATGGATGCGGTAGTGGATGTGCGCAATCTTCTCGCCCAGGGATATGTTCCAGTGATGGGTCAGGATGGACGCACAGTTTACCTGGTGCAGTCGGCCCGCGCAGTACGGGGCGGCGTCGCGTTTACCTTCTAGGTAGTCTTCAGTCATCAGTCTTCAGCCAAAAGATCACGTTCGTTCGAGCCACTCCCATCTTTAAGTTGTGTCTGCAAGGTAAGAACTTAGGGTTCTTCCAAATGTTCGATAAGCCCCATCCGTAAGACAAATGACCGGGCAGCGGGGTATAATCGGCGGCAATTCACATCAGACAGACTTAACAGATGTTGGCTGGCTGCGATGATCAGCTTTCGTCGGCAGTAAAAAAGGAGAATTCCATGAGAGTGAGGATGATCCTCGCTTTTTTCTTTTTGGCGGCGATATCTCTGTCCGCCCAGACTTTCCGCGGAACCATTCTAGGGACGGTTACGGACCCGTCAGGAGCGGTCCTGGCAGGGGCCAAGGTTACGGTGCGCAACGTAAATACGGGGTTGGAGCGCACCACCCAAACCAGCGCCGACGGCAGCTATAGTGTGCCGGAGTTGCCGATTGGAACTTACACCGTCACGGTTTCGCAGAGCGGGTTTCAGACTTCGGTGACCAGCGATGTGGTGGTGGGAGTGGCCTCGGAGCGCCGTGTGGACGCGCTCCTTAAGACTGGACAAGTGGCCCAAGTGGTGGAAGTTTCGGGCGAGAATCTGCCTCAGGTAGAAAGCACCTCGGCGGAATTGGGCGGCGTGCTGACCTCCAAGGCGATCGAGAATCTCCCGGTTAACGGACGGGACTACACCAAACTGATCTACCTGAATCCCGGTGTCGCCGGTTCGCCCGACCAGATTTCGGACTCGCCCGGGTCCTACGGCGTGTTCTCGATGAACGGCGCGCGCGGCCGGGCTAACAATTTTCTCCTCGACGGCACCGATATGAACGATGGGTATCGCAACGACCCGGCCATCAATGAGGCAGGCGTTTTCGGCACGCCAGCAACCATCTTGCCGGTGGACGCGGTGGCGGAATTGCGGGTGATCTCCAATTTTGAGCCGGAATATGGGAGAAACGCCGGGGCCACGATCAACATCGTGACCAAGAGCGGGACCAATGCCCTGCACGGGTCGGCGATCGAATACTTTCGCAACAGTGCGCTGGATGCGCGGAACTATTTCAATCCTTCGGACCAGCCGGCCGCTCAATTCCACAACAATCAATTTGGGGGCTCATTGGGTGGGCCCATCGTAAAGGACAGAACCTTCTTCTTCTTCAACTACGAAGGACAACGCGAGAAGGTGGGCGTAGTGACGCTGGGCTGTGTGCCCGAACCCAGTCGGATCGCTTTCGACGGCGGCGCCAGCAATTCGGTCATGGCCGCGTTGCTGGGAAGGAACCCGTGGCCCGTACCCAATCTGGGAACGCGGCCCGTCTCCACCGATCCCGACTTCGACGACTTCGAGACGGGCTGTCCGAGGGGCGCCAACGCTTCGGTGATTTCGCCCTCCAGCAATCGCGTGGACAGTTTAATCGCCAAGATCGATCACAGTTTCAATCCTGGCAACCTGGTGACCGGAAGGTATTACTTCGGCGACAGCGACCAGTCGTTCCCGCTGGCCCTGACCGCAAGCGGCGGTCAGCTCCCGGGCTTCAACACTTTTACGCCGACCCGGGTTCAGCTGGTCTCTCTTTCTTATGTACGTACTATCGGTGGGTCCAAGGTCAATGAGCTGCGCTACGGTTGGAACCGCTTTGCGGAAGGGTTCTTTCCCGAGGACCGAGGCTTTCATCCGAGCTCCATTGGTTTGATCACCGGAACTGGCCTGGCCGACCAGGGACTCCCCATCATGTTTGTCGGCAGTTTTGCCCAATTGGGCGCGACCTCGTCCGTGCCCCGGCATCGGGTAGACACCAATAGCCAACTGATCGAGGGTTTTTCCTGGAAAATCAACAAGCACGATCTGAAGATGGGATTTGAATTCCGTCGCACCACCATCCAGCAGTTCTTCAACAAATACTTCCGCGGCAGGCTCTCGTTTGACACGCTTTCAGATTTTCTTTCGGGTACGGTCGACGGAGGTTTTCAGTATTTCGGAGACTCGACGCGCCACACCGCTGAAAACAACTATGGAGTGTATTTCCAGGACAGCTTCCGCATCACCCCGCGGCTCACATTCAACTACGGCTTGCGCTGGGACTACTTCGGCGTGGTGCACGAAAAGAACAATCTGTTCAGCAACATCACCAACCTCGACCTGGCGGGCGCCAATTTTACTCTCACCCAAGTGGGGACCGGCGGGTTGAGCACGCTGTACGAGCCGGACTACAACAACTTCGCGCCCCGGGCCAGTGTTGCCTGGGATATAACCGGCAAAGGGAGGACGGTAGTCCGCGCCGGGTTTGGCGTCTTCTTTGATGCTTTCTCCCAGGACTTTTTCCTCGGCCACCTGCCCTACTCGCCCTTCTTCGATCCCGGACCGGCATACAACAACATCGGACCCAACCCCATTCTGTCGACTGGGCCGACCGGCAACATCGTCTCCGGAAGTCCCGTATTCAATCCCACCACGACCTGCGATTTTGAGTGCGACGTCTTCGGTTTTGACCGCAACATCCGTACGCCGTACATGGAAAACTACAATTTCAACATTCAGCAGCAGATGGGGAGCAAGACCGTGCTGCAGGTGGGATATGTGGGCTCGCAGGGACACCACCTGTTCCGCATGCGCGACCTGAGCCAGCCCAGCGAGGCGGAGATCAACGCGTCGGATTGCCCCAATGGGCCTTCGCCGACGCCGGGAGTCGCCTGCCCGGGCGGCGCCATTACCGGCAGCTACGGCGTGCCGCGGCGCTACATTGGCAGCACTTTCCCCTACGGTGCATTCTATGTCCTGCAGGAAGAATCCACCGGAAGGTCGAATTACAATTCGTTGCAGGCGAGTCTGCGCACCACCAATTGGCACGGACTCACCTCGATCCTGAACTACGTGTGGTCGAAATCCCTGGATGATTCCAGCGACGGCGAGGATTTCGAGCCGAACGCCTCGCAGCCCAATGACAGCACCCGGGCAAATCTCGAGTACGGGCCCTCGAACTTCAACGTTCCCCATCGCCTCACGTGGGTCTTCGGCTACGATTTGCCCAATCGGGGCGGAAGCCTGCAACGCCTGAAGAACGGTTGGGGACTTAACAGCACTGTGAGCCTGCAGAGCGGCCAGCCTTTCCAGTTCAACTACAACTTCGAGGATGACTTCAGCGGCAGCGGAAACGGCTACGACCGGCCCGACGTGGTGGGGCCGATCACCTACCATTCGCGTGATCCCTTCAACTTCGTCGATCTCAGTTCCTTCGCCATCCCCTGCACCGTGGATCCGACGCTGGGCGCGAACGGCGCGGCCACTGATTGCATCCCCGGCACCCGCCACTTCGGAAATCTGGGCCGTAACGCGCTACATGGTCCGACCTTCAAGCAGTGGGACCTCGCGGTGTACAAGACCACCGCAATCAGCGAGCGGGTGAGCGTGCAGTTGCGGGCAGAGTTCTTCAACGTCCTGAACCACCCGAACTTCTCCAACCCATTCCTGCCGCTGTTCCTGGCCGATCCGGCCCAGCAGGGTTTCGCGCTGGCGGGCAACCGGGAAGTGGGCAGCCGGGGCTACCAGATCGGCGCCACCGGCGATGTGGGCATCGGCAACCCATTTTTAGGTGGCGGCGGTCCGCGTGGGATCCAGCTCGCAGCCAAGTTCACCTTCTAACCCACAAAAGGCAAGAAATCATGCGGCTCCTCGAAGCGTTTGGGGAGCCGTTCTTTTTTGCAACGACGCGATTTTGAAACCGCGGTTTTTACGGACACGGATGGACCGGCGCGTCCCGAACCACCTCAGGGACTTTTTTGAGCTGGCTATGCCGTGTTAGTTTCAGCGATTGACGAAACTTTCATCGGTGTGGAAGATCACGATGCGCCGCGCATATTGCCTCTGTCTGCTCACATGCCTCTGGCTGGCTTCGCTTTCCTTTGCCCACCACATCAAGCAGGGCGCGACCAAGACGTTGCCCGTAACCACGTCCTCGCCGAAGGCGCGGGATCTGTTTGTGCGGGCGATGACCGACTACGAGAACCTGTATCTGGAGCGGGCCAACATCGGATGGCGGGCGGCCGTCGAAGCCGATCCTAATTTCGCTTTGGCACATGCTTTTATCGCCTACAACAGCCGCAATCCCGCGGAAGCGGCGGCGGCGAGGGAAAAGGCCAAAACGCTGGCCGCCAAAGTCACCCCCGGAGAGCGGCTTCTGATTCAGTGGATGACCAGCGTGCAGGAAAACAATTTTATGGCCGCCATCCCGGCCATGAATGACCTGCTGGAGATGTATCCCAAAGACAAGCAACTCGCCTACCTCGCCGGCAACTGGATGATGGCACAGAACAACTACGAGCAGGCGCAAAAAACGCTGGAGCGGGCGCTGGCGGTCGATAAGAACTATCCACCGGCCCTGAACGATCTGGCCTACTGCTACGCGCAAAGCCGTAAGTTTCACCAGGCGTTCGAAGTCATGGAGCGCTATGTCGCCGTGCTTCCCAACCTGCCCAATCCGCAGGATTCCTACGCCGAAATCCTGCGTATGTCGGGCAATTTCGAGGCCGCGCTTGAGCATTACCGGATGGCGTTGAAGATTGATCCGGAGTTCGACTATTCCCAGCTCGGCCTGGGGGACACCTATGCGCTGATGGGGAACCAAGCGCAGGCGCGGACGGAGTATGAAAAGGCCATCCAAAGCGCGCACACGGATGCGGACCGCCTGGCCTACTCCCTGCAAAATGCCACCACCTGGGCGCGAGAGAATAATTTTGCCGAAGCCGACAAGGCCTTTGCTGCAGTAGCGGAAAAAGCTCATGGCGCAGGGTTCGACCTGATCGAAGCTCAAGCACACCGCATGATGAGCCTCTACCAGACCGATGATGCGGAGGCCCTGAAGCACCTGGCCGCTGCCGAAGAGGCTTTGACCCGCCAGAACAGCAGCTTGTCGCAGGCCGAACGTGACGACGAACGGGCAAGGATCCTGCGCTATCGGGCGGTTCGCGCCGATCACGCCGGCAACCAGGAGCTTGCCGCCCAGACGCTGCAGCAATTGGAGGCTATGGCCGGCCGCACCCGCAGCGCGGTGATTCAAGGTTCGTATCATGGCGCTGCCGGGGCGCTACTGATGAGCAAACAGAAAGTCCCCGAGGCGATCGCCCATCTGGAAGAGGACGAGGACAATCCCTATACCCTGGAACTATTGTCGCGGGCCTATTCGATCAGCGGCGCGGCTGACAAGAGGCATGAAGTTGAAGTCAAGCTGCGAGCCACCAATGCGCCGACCATGGAGCAGGCTCTGGTTGTCCCCGCAGTCCGCTCCCGACGGCCGGAAGGCGAGTAAGCTTTGGTCCGCGCTTAAGGGTGTTCCCCGCCGGCCGCGGCAAGAAGCAATCACATCAGGAATCCATCAAACCCAAGGCCAGCTTTGTGGTACTCTCCCCTTCTCATGACGGACATAAAGCGTGAACGTCGCTCCGGGCAGCGCCTTCCGGTGCGCCTTCCGGTTTCCATCAAGGCGAAGCGCGAGTCGGTGGAGGC
>JBGQIG010000053.1:0-11633 GCA_041498365.1 Terriglobia bacterium
CCGCCCGTGCTGGCTGCGGTTCGTGACCTCAGCTTCTCTATCGCGCCCGGCGAAGTGCTGGGGTTGGTTGGCGAATCCGGTTCTGGAAAGTCCGTTACTTCACTCGCCCTGATGCGCCTATTGCCGCCGCATGCGCGGGTCAGCGGACAGATCCAGTTGGCCACCGGGAATGGCACTTGTGACCTGCTTCAACTGGCCGATGCGGCGATGCGTCCTTTGCGCGGCTCCCAGCTCGCTATGATTTTCCAGGAGCCCATGACCGCGCTAAACCCGGTGATGCGCGTGGGCGACCAGATTGCAGAAGCAGTCCTGGCTCACAGTGAAGGCGCCAAAGCAGAAGCCTGGAAGCGGGCCGTCGTTGCCATGAAGGAGGTTGGCATCGCCGATCCGGGCCAGCGGGCGCGAGATTATCCGCACCAGCTTTCGGGTGGAATGCGCCAGCGCATAGTGATCGCCATGGCCATTGTCAACCGTCCCCAGTTGCTCATCGCCGACGAACCCACCACCGCGCTGGATGTCACGATTCAAGCGCAAATTCTCGAGCTGCTGGCCGATCTGCGGGCCAAGTTTGGCTTGACCATGCTCTTCATTTCTCATGACCTGGCGGTGGTTTCGCAGGTCGCCGACCGGGTGGCGGTGATGTATGCCGGTAGCCTGGTGGAACTGGGTTCGAAGCGCAACATATTTCAGACGCCCGCCCATCCCTATACCCGCGGCCTGCTCAACGCCGTACCTACGCTGAAGACAGATCGCAATAGTCCGCTAGAAACCATCGAAGGGGCTGTGCCCCCACTGCACGCAGTTCCGGCTGGATGTCCGTTTGAACCTCGCTGTGAGTTTTGCGTGCCGGAGTGTGCCAGCAGTCTTCCGCCGCTGGTGGAGATCTCTGGCGGGCATTGGGCACGATGTCCTGTGGTAAATGTGCGATAGGAGGCCGTGCCCTCCCGCCTCGGGGCACGACGCGGACGCCATTGCCTCACGAAACAGAAACGCCTGCACAGTTAAGCTCGGGAGGTCTATAATCGCCACTTTGTCCGGTGATCTGTGCGCGTTCTTCTCATAAGCGATATTCATAGCAACCTGGAAGCGCTGGAAGCCTGCCTGGCGGCGGCCCCGGCGCACGATATGGTGGTCAATCTCGGGGACATCGTCGGCTATGGGGCCAGTCCTAACGAGGTCATCGAGCGCTCGCGCGGCCTGGGACACATTTTTGTGCGCGGCAACCATGACAAAGCAGCCAGTGGAGCGATGGATCTGAAAGACTTCAATCCCGTCGCCGGACTGGCGGCCCTGTGGACCCGCGATCAGCTCACTCCGCCAAACCTGAAATGGCTGCTGGGCCTGCCCCACGGCCCGATACAGACCGGCGAGTTGCCGGGCATCCAGTTCGTCCACGGATCTCCGGTCGACGAAGACGAGTATGTGGTCACTTTGCGTGACGCCATCGAGCCCCTGTTAACCTCAACCACGCCCCTGACGTTTTTTGGACATACGCATTTGCAGGGAAGTTTTTGCACGAATAACGTGGCCAGCGACTACTTTCGTCCGCAATACAACACGGTAGGACAGTACGAGACTATGGAGTTCCCACTCAAAGAGAGCATGCGCTATATGGTCAATCCTGGCTCGGTCGGCCAGCCCCGCGATGGAGACTGGCGGGCCGCCTTTGCGTTGTTTGATTCCAATGCCCGCATCGTCACCTTTTGCCGCGTCCCCTACAATCTTAAGCAGGCCCAGGAACGCATCCTGGGCGCAAACCTGCCGCAACGGTTAGCCACCCGGCTGGCGGCCGGGAGATAAAAAGTTACTTCGACCCGGGTCCCCGCCTGGCGTATCCCGAGAGTTTCAACAAGAGCTGGAACGACACCCGAGGCTTGTCACCGGCGGATGACGTGGGCTTCATTCGCGCGCTGATCGCAGAGCTGCAACGCGCCCACCATGCGGATCCCAAACGGATCTATGCCACCGGGATCTCAAATGGGGGCTTCTTTTCCAACCGACTGGCATGCGACTTGACCGACAAACTTGCCGCCATCGCCGCCGTGGCAGCTACCATGCCGGAGACTTTGTTGCCGGTGTGCAAACCTTCAGCGCAGGCCGGCGAATTCTGGCGCAAGTGGGACCGAACTTCTTCCAGCCCGGTGGTTGAAAATTTTGCCGATCAGGCGCATGACGGCACCAGCGTACGGCGCGAAGCATACGCCGGCAGCAAGGAAGGCACGGAAGTCGTGGTGTACACGATCGAAGGCGGCGGCCACACCTGGCCTGGCGGCCCGCAGTACCTGCCCGCGTTTTTGATCGGAAAGGCAAGCCACAATCTTGATGGCACAAGAGCCATCTGGGAATTTTTCAAGAAACACACCCGGTAGCGCCGCCGTCCCGGCGGCTGTCGTGGGGGCGTCTCGCCCCCCCAGCCCAGGGCAGGCCTGCCCGGAGCGAAGCCGAAGGGATGCCCTCGGGACAGCCGGCGAGACGCCGGCGCTAAAACAGGATGTAAACTTTCTGCATGCCCTCTTATCCATCGCGCAGTCTGTTTTCTTCTTCGCACGCCAAAACTCCAGACCAATATCTGATTGCTCATTGCGATGGCGGCGCGCGAGGCAATCCCGGGCCCGCGGGTTATGGCGTGGTGATTCAGGATCGAGCTGGACGAAAAGTTGCCGCCCTCAGCCAGTACCTGGGACATCAAACCAACAATGTCGCGGAGTATCAGGGTCTGATTGCGGCGCTCGAGTACGCGATCAAGCACGGGCACAAAGCGCTCAAAGTGGTGAGCGACTCGGAACTGCTGGTACGGCAGATCAAGGGCTTCTACAAAGTGAAGAACGCAACGTTGAAGGAACTTCATGGTCGCGCCATGCAGTTGATTGCGCAGCTGGATTGGTTCTCTATCGACCACGCACTACGCGAACACAACCGCGAAGCCGACGAACTGGCCAACCAGGCCATGGACAAAGGCACCGGCCGTGTGGCGCGGGCGCCCTCGCCCGCGGCTGTTTCTGCAGCACCGCAAGAATTTGAAGGGGTGATGCAGGGCGGAGTGATCCGACTGGTCAACGGAGAATTGCCGGAAGGAACACGGGTGCAGGTGAGGGTGAAGAAATGAAAACGACTGCTGCCCACCCCCCTTCCTCGGGCGGCAACATCAGGTCCTTCGACTTGCCCTCACCGCGCGGGCGTGGTTCGGAGCGGCGCTGGGGATGGCAGGTGTCTAAGATTTGATATTAGGCGCGGCCTTTTTTGGCCGCGGCTGCTGTTAGCGTTCCCGCTTTTTCCCACGGACGCTTGGGGCGCTCCGTTTTGGGCTTGTCACGATTCTCGACACGATCGTAGTGATACGATTCGCTGACCGTGCCCAGGGACTCGTTGTACAAGCTAGGTAGTCCCAGCCCTTCTTTCAGCTCTTCGGTGAATTGCTGCAGGGCCTTCAGGTGATCTGCCGTGGCCGGGACTTCGGTTTTGGATGTTTTCAGGAACTGCTGGTAGCCACGGTTGACCAGTTTGGAGATTTCGCTGCCGATCAGGTATCCGGGGTAAGCGAAGATTTTCACGCCATCGTCGCCGTCTTTCTGAATCGCTGCAGAAACGTTATATTTTCTCAGAAACACACGTCCCTGCATGCCGGGAGCCTCGATCAGATCAAAACCGTGATCGCGCAACCAGCTCAAAGCTTCTTCGTAACTTCGCTGTTCTACCTTGGTTGACATTCGTTTCTAGTCCCGGTCCCTTCTGTTTCCTTCTGTTAGATGCGGAATCAGGGAAAAAGTACATTGCCGCATCTTGGCTGGATCCGATCAGACTCTTTTATAATCCAATCACCAGATCGGAAAGCCTTAATTCGAGTGCCCAGCACATTACGATAGTCACGCTCTTCGGTGCAATCATCTATGCGACCGGCCTCAAAGCGAACCAAGGTGCCAGATTCTTTGACGCATGCGCGTCCCGGAGTTGCAGCCCGCCTGGTCGCCAGTCATTCGGATCTCGGCCAGCGCAGTCTTGAGCTCATCGGCAACACTCCCCTGTTGCGGCTGGAGCGATTGACTCGCGACCTTCCCGGGATCGAACTCCTCGGCAAAGCAGAGTGGTTTAATCCCGGTGGATCGGTCAAGGACCGCGCCGCTTCTAACATCGTTGCCGAGGCTCGGGCCAGCGGCAAATTCGGACCGGGCAAGATTCTGCTCGATTCCACTAGCGGCAATACCGGAATCGCCTACGCCATGATCGGGGCCGCCCAGGGGTTTCCGGTGACACTGTGCATGCCGGAAAATGTTTCGGTGGAGCGCAAGCGCATCCTGCATGCCTATGGCGCCCACATTATTTACACCGACCCCGGCGACGGCTCCGACGGAGCGATTCGGACCGTACGCGAACTTTACGCCGAACACCCCGACAAATACTTTTACGCCGACCAGTATTCCAACGACGCCAACTGGCAGGCTCACTACCATGGCACAGCCAACGAAATCTGGCAACAAACAGAAGGACGTGTCACCCATTTCGTCTCCATGATGGGCACCAGCGGAACTTTCATGGGGACGACGCGGCGTCTGAAAGAACTGAATCCCGCGATTCGCTGCATCTCGCTCCAGCCCGATTCGCCCTTCCACGGCATCGAAGGCGCAAAGCACATGGCCAGCGCCATCGTCCCCAATATTTACGACTCCTCGCTGGCCGACCAGGACATCGGCATCTCGACTGAAGACGCCTATCGCATGGCCATTCGACTGGCCCGGGAGGAAGGACTGCTGGTGGGCATCTCGGCCGCCGCGGCGGTGACGGGATGCTTGCAAGTGGCGCGGCAGCTCAAGAAGGGCGAGCGGGCCGTGTTCGTGACGATCCTCTGCGATTCCGGCGACAAGTATTTGAGCGAGAGATTCTGGGAAGAAGAGTGAGATTGCACCACGGAGACACGGAGTCACGGAGAAGAATCTCTGGTTTCTATGTGCCTCCGTGTCTCCGTGGTGAATTGAATTCTGGATGCTGAATATCCGATGCAAGCAGTACGAAGCCCTCAGGCAGCATGGCGAGGAGACCTATCCGCACGAATGCTGCGGCGTTTTGCTCGGCCAGATGGATGAAGACGGCGTCCGCATAGTCACCTCAGTGGCCCGTGCCGGCAATACGCGCACCGATTCCGCACACAACCGCTACAACATTGATCCCAAGGAATTGATCCGGATTCAACGTGAGGGCCGCGAGCGCGGCGAGGACATCATCGGGTTCTACCATTCCCATCCCGACCATCCCGCCCGGTGGTCGCAGACCGATCTGGCAGAAGCGCACTGGTTTAGCTGCTCCTACGTGATTACCAGCGTGGAGAAGGGCAAGGCCGTGCTGACCGATTCATTCGAGCTGACCGGCACCGACGAGAGCGACAAGAAGCTGGTAGACGAAAAGATTGAAGTACTGTAACCCGTGTGGGGCGGACACTCTTGCCCGCCTCCGCCACCCGCCGGAGCGTGAGTGTTAAACCTGCGATCTTGGAAAATAATGCCGCACTCTTGCGCTGGCCATGTAGATCAGCAACAGCCCGGCTATCAGAACTCCGACCGTACCTTGGAGCACTTCTCCGGACAAGAGGCGGAACGCATCGCCAGTCAAATTGATGGCAATCAGCGAGAAGCCCAGCGCCCATCCCCAGAAGCGCCGTTTGAACCAGCCCACACCCGCTAGGCCGAGCGCGGTGGCCAGAATGGCAAACGGAAACGCGATAATTCTGCCCAGAGCGGAGAGCTGTGCATGAGCAGTAGCGTTGAGCGCCCACCCCCAGTCTAGGAAAGTGCCAGGAAGGAGGAGAGTAATCGCAGCATAGGACGCCATGACCGCGCCAAAAAAGAAGAAGATGCCGATGGCGGCAAATCCTCTAGGCCGAATATGGAGTGAGGACTTCATCGTTTTCAGAGGAAAGGAGTTCCTCCCTTCGACCTCTAACATACACCGTGACCAGATGAATCCTCGGCCGTCTCTGTGGCATCATGTATACCCTATGCCAAAGATCCAGATCCCTACTCCCCTGCGCCAGTATGCCGGCAAACAGCCCGCGGTGGATGTCAAGGCTGGCACTATCGGCGAGGCCCTTTCCGACCTCGTCGCCCGGCATCCTGATCTGCGCCGGCATCTTTATACCGACGACGGCAAGCTGCGCTCGTTCGTGAATGTGTATCTCAACGACGAGGACGTCCGCTATCTGCAAAAGGAAGCCACGGCGGTCAAGGACAGTGATAGTATTTCCATTGTGCCTTCTATCGCCGGAGGCCGGGATTGATTGACGAATTGTCGAATCTTAGGATTTTCGAATTGAAAACCGAGGAAATATTCCGCTGTTGTTGTCCCTCCTGTCGATAGCTCCAAATTCGTCAATCCGAAATTCTTCAATTTCTAGTTTCTTTAGCTGAGGTCATTATGGCCACCACACTCGAAGTCAAACCCGAAGCCGCCACGCTGAGTAATGACGAAATTCTGCGCTACTCGCGCCACCTGATCATGCCCGAGGTTGGCATGGAGGGGCAGCTCAAGCTGAAAGCCGCACGGGTGCTCTGCATTGGCGCGGGCGGACTGGGTTCGCCGCTGGCCTTGTATCTCGGTGCCGCGGGCGTAGGCACGCTGGGTATCGTGGACTTCGATGTCGTGGACTATACCAACCTGCAGCGTCAGATCATCCACTCGACCAGCGATGTGGGGCGCAAGAAACTGGATTCCGCCGCCGAGAAGCTGAAGGCGATCAATCCGTTTCTGAATATCCGGAAGTTTGACACCCGGCTCTCGAGCGCCAACGCCCTCGAACTCTTCCGCCAGTTCGATATCATCGCCGATGGCACTGACAACTTTCCCACTCGCTATCTGGTGAACGATGCCTGCGTACTTACCGGGAAACCCAACGTGTACGGATCGATTTTCCGTTTCGAAGGCCAGGCCAGTGTCTTTGCCACGAAAGAAGGTCCGTGCTACCGCTGCCTGTATCCCGAGCCGCCACCACCGGGGCTGGTGCCCTCCTGCGCCGAAGGTGGAGTGCTGGGCATTCTGCCTGGACTGGTCGGCGTGATGCAGGCGACGGAGGTCATCAAGCTGATTCTGGGCAAGGGCGAGCCGCTCATCGGTCGGCTGTTGCTGATCGATGCGCTGGGCATGAGATTCCGCGAACTCAAACTCCGCAAGAACGCGGATTGCCCGGCCTGCGGAACCCATCCGACGGTCAAGCAGTTGATCGACTACAACGAGTTTTGCGGAATCCGCGGTGAGGAGAAGCCAGTGGAAACAGCAGCAGGTGCGGAAATGCAGGTGGAAGAACTGAAGCGGCGATTGGACGCCGGCGAAAACCTGTTTGTGCTGGACGTGCGCGAACCCCATGAGTACCAGATTTGCAACATCAATGGGTATCTGATTCCGCTCGGCGACCTCCCCAAGCGCGTCAACGAACTCGATTCCAGCCGCGAGATCGTGGCCCACTGCCGCTCCGGGGTACGCAGCGGAAAGGCGGTGGACTTCCTGCGTCAGGCGGGATTCAAGAAAGTGCACAACCTGGCCGGTGGAATTCTGGCGTGGGCGGATCGGGTAGATCCCAAGATGCCGAAATATTAAAAGGCAGTTCGCGGTTGCCGGTTCTCAGAACTGCCTTCCAAGGAAATGGCGGGAAGCTGGCAGCTCCCCGCCCCTACTGATTGCGATTTTTGGACTACTTGTTGGTCGCGCCCGATTCCACTTTGGCTGATTCTGCGTTAATCGCCAACCCGTATTTCTTTCCCGAGAAACGAATCTCAGACAGCGATTTGCGGCCATCGTTGCCGACAACGCTGACTGCCGAATCCCGGTCCTGGACGCGATCGAGATCGACCATACGCGCAGGCACCGTGGCGACGACATTCTTGCCGCGCAGAATATTGAGCTCCACGTTTGGTCCGTTACCTTCCCATTTCACCGTGTACTCACCGGCGGGAATTTGCTTCCCATTTACGGTTACGGAATCGCTAACCTGCAGAGAACCCTTGTTGGCGGCAAACACGCTTGTAGCCAGCAGCAAAGCCAAACCCAGCAGCAGGCCCTTGGAGATTGTTGATACTTTCATTGCGCTCCTTTTTCTTTCCCGAAGACGTCGGGAACCGGTTCTGGGCGGCATGGATTCGCCTGGGGCAGGAAAACCTTGCGTTTTGCCGTCGAAGGCCTAGAATGCTGCCTCGGGGTTAAGCGAAAAGAGCCCGGTCGCACGACCGCGCGCTTTCTGCTCCGGGGATTGTTCTCACCTGGGCCGCCAAACCGAGTGTGAGACAGTCCCTTTAACCCCTAAAGAATGTTCTCTTCCAAGAACCGGGCCAGTTGGTTCTTGTTCCTGGGCCCGGTCTTGATCATCTCTTAATACGTCACCTACGGTTGAAAAGTTCCACTGCGCTTGTAATCGCGGTCACTTCTTTGGACGCCGTTCGCCGCCGGTTGTTAGCAACCGTTGCTGGCGCGAAAGCCGCCACACAACAGAGATTTGTCTTTGTCTAGGGCAGTCTGATCGAACTCCGGAGAGGAGACGTAACAGATGTAGGCGCGAGCGTCCCGCTCGTGCAGGAGCGCAACAGACACAGCACGTGGGGGACGCTCGCGCCTACATTAACTTGAGCACTACTTTGCCGAAGTTTTTGCGTTCCAGTAACAGCCGGTAGGCATCCGCGGCCCGTTCCAGCGGAAACACGTGCCCGACGACCGGTCGCAAATGGCCCTGCGCCGTCCACGCAGACAGCTGTTTCCAAGCCTGGTTCATCAGATCACGTTTCGCGGACAGATAGGTTAACCACAAGCCATGCACACTCGCGCCCTTGGCATAGAGCACGCGCGCGTCAACCAGCGCGGGTTGACCCGTAGCCGCTCCGTATACGATGACCCGGCCGAAATCCCGTAGGCAACGGACGCTCTTGACAGTGTGCTCGCCACCTAGCATTTCAAACACTGCATCTACACCTTGGCCGCGAGTCAGGTCCTTAATCGCTTCTTCGTAATCGCGTTGCGTGTAATTGATCCCGTGCTGCAGCCCCAGCGTTTGCACTCGCGCCAGCTTTTCTTCTGACGAGGACGTTCCATACATCTCGACTCCGAGCAGCTTCCCGATCTGCACCGCGGCCGTTCCCACTCCTCCCGCCACAGCATGGATGAGCACGCGCGGCGTAGTGGCGTCTGACGGTTTCTCGAGCAGGCCGGCCTTCCAGTAAGCGAAGTAGGCGGTGAAATAATTGACCGGGAACGCCGCGCCTTCTTCGGAACTCCATCCTTTGGGCACAGGCCACAGCAATGCAGTCGAGGCTGCGACCCGCTCGGCAAAGGCTCCCCACTGCGCATAACCCATGACGCGTTGCCCGTCGCTGATCCGACTCCCACAGAATTCTCGCCCCGCCCCCAGCGGCGGCTTCGGGGTCCCGGGATAACCACCTTGCGAGGTCATGAGGTCGGCGAAGTTGATCCCGCCTGCCTCCACCTCTATCAGCTCCTGCCCGGTAGCGAGCACTGGATCGGGGACCTGCCTCACCTCCAACACGTCGGGACCGCCTAATCGACTGATGACAAGCGCCTTCATGGGCAGCAGTGTACCAGTACACAGCTTCTGAATTTCTCATACAAGCGGAGAGCCGGGGTGGTTTGCATCCTTGGCAATCCCCGCATTTTGTGGCAGGTATATACTTTCCGTAACTAGTTGGGGTTCCCCGTTCCAAATTTCAGGAAGGGGGAGGTCGGAGCGCTTTTCATATTCAATTCATAGGCTCCGCTTAAACAGATCACTGGTACCGATTACTTGGCAGCGCCGGGCAACCAGTGCGGGACTCTCTTCGCGGCGGGGTCCGCCGGGATGGGTTCCGGGGAGGTCCGTCGGTGGACTTGTTTCTGGCACGATTTTTATTTGTTCTCATAATTACTGTTACCTGCTACCTGATCGTACCCTTCGGCTTGCCTTCGAGGCTGGATGCTGGAGTGGGCGCGATCATTGGCCTCGCTATCGTCCTGTTCGAATGGAGGCTGCGACTGGTCAGCCTGAAGCGGCTGATCGGCGCGGCCATTGGCAGTGTGCTCGGCATCTTTGGCGCCTACCTGTTTTCCCTGGTCATTCGTAATAGCGTTGTCCCAGGGCACACCCAGAGTTTTCTGCAGATACTGGTGATGCTGTTGATGGCCTATGTCGGCCTGATCGTCGGCGCCAACAAGGGCGACCTGCTGAATCTGGCGGCTTTGGGGGGCGTCTTCGGAGGGGAAAAGCAGGGGAAGAAGAGCTACAAGATCCTCGATACCAGCGTCATCATTGACGGGCGAATTGCCGACATCGCGGAAACCGGCTTTCTGGATGGCATCATCGTGACCCCGCAGTTTGTCTTGCGCGAACTGCAACTGGTGGCCGACTCCGCCGACTCGCTGAAGCGGAACCGGGGCCGCCGCGGTCTTGACATCCTGCAACGCCTGCAGAAAGTTGCGTCCTTGCAGATTCAGATTGTGGAGGATGACTTTCCCGCGGTTCGTGAAGTGGATTTGAAGCTGATCGAACTGGCCAAGCTGTATGAGGGCAAGATCATCACCAATGACTTTAACCTGAACAAGGTCGCGCAACTGCAGGGAGTGGCCGTGCTGAATATCAACGAACTGGCCAACTCCCTGAAGCCGATCGTGTTGCCCGGCGAGACCATGAGAGTGTTCATCCTGAAAGAAGGCAAAGAATACAACCAGGGCGTGGCCTATCTCGACGATGGAACCATGGTAGTGGTAGATAACGCGCGAAAGATGATCGGCAAGACCATCGATATCTCGGTAACTTCGGTTCTGCAAACCACGGCCGGGAAAATGATTTTCGGAAAGTGGGATGAGCGTAGCGGGAATCGCAGTGACTCTCGCCCGGCGGTGAATGCGGTGCCGGTTGTGCCCCCGGTGTCACCGCAGAGCGGAGAATCCAAAAAGCCGCAGCCGATCATGGTGGAGCGACCCGCCGAGTAGGCCGCCGCTAGCTCTTTACTCTTTACGACCGATTCGCAGGACTCCGGTCGGCTATCGCGACCCGATCGCCTTCACTTTGATGGTGTCCCCCTCGAGCATACCCACGACTTCCGCCCTCTCCCCTGCCAGGTTCTCAATCTGGGTCGGATTGCCTTCCAGGGCATAGATTTTCTCGCCGTCGACAAGGACAAAGCGCGAGCCGTTGCGCACACATGAGCGCGCGCATTCCGCTGAAGTCTTGCCCGAATCCTTCGAGTGGCGCGCCCCGCATCGAGAATCGGTGATCATTCCCGAAAAGGTCTTGCCGGAAGCGCCGCCGTCGTCAATCGGTCGTGTGTTGGACGGTGGTTGGAAAGCGACAGCTTGTGCCATGTTGTCGTCGGGGGTCTGGGAGGGCTGAGCAGCGGGTTCGGGCTGCCGTTCGCCAGGGGTCCGCGAGGATTGAGCTACAGCGAATGCTACAGAGACACCCGCAAACAGAACGCCGAACCCAAGCGCGGCCGTAAGGGCCATCACCGCACAAAATGAGACTAGTGACAGCCAGGAACCATGTGGTTCTTTCATCGTCGCCCCCAAGATGGGCCTCCGTCCCATTGGCTAGCATTTCGAGGGCCGATCAGAACCGCGGGGTTAGTTGCGAAACCGGATTGCCCCGGTTGCACTAAGTGCGCAGCTCTTGAACC
>JBGQIG010000054.1:0-11569 GCA_041498365.1 Terriglobia bacterium
AGGCGCTCTCCGCGCTGGCCCGAGTAACCCAGGGTGAGAACGTTGTTGCGGGCGACTTCCTGCTGCAGGCTCAGGCTATAGTTATGCGAATAAGGGGTTTTGAAATCTTTCACTACGGAGTACGCGTCAAACGGAGGCTCTCCCGTGGGGCTGGGACCAAAGACCGGTCCCTGAGAGAAACAGACGTAGTCGCCCACCCGATTGACAGGATCAAAACAGCTCCCGGTTGTGGGCAGAGGGCTGGGCTGGGGCGGGTCCTGATCGGCGTAGACCCCGTTCCCCACATCTCCGGTAATCGATACTGAAAATCCCCCCAGATTAGGCTGGGTAAACGCGCCTGCGACCGCTCCTGCCAAAGAATACGGAGAAGCCAGAGTGCCGAAATTCGGAACATCGTAGGTCAGCGAGTAGCCCCCGCGCAATGCTGTTCTGCCGGTTCCGAAGATGTCCCAGGCAAAGCCAAGACGGGGGCCAAAATCCTTGTAGTCTACGTCATAAAGCCGGTCGATCCCTTGACCGACTTGCACCAGACCCCGATCAGGAAAGAAATTGGCGGCGACATTGTCCCGGTCGCGCAGGTTGCCAAAAATGTCGTAGCGCAGTCCGAGAGTCAAGGTGAGACGTGGTTTGATCTTCCAGTCATCTTGAATGTAGAAACCAACCGAGTTCTGAACCAGGTGCCGGTGAGTGTCGCCGAAGGCACGGTTGGCGTTGTCGGCTTTGCCCAACAGCAACTGTTCGATCGAATCCTGAATCGGATCCCCGGAAATGGAAGCGTAATAAGTGAAGTATCCCAGCAACAGACCGCTGCGCGCGTTATTCCGGAGGCTGTTGGTATAGGCCCTCTGGAAGTTGCCGCCAAGTTTGACGGTGTGGTTTCCCTTGACCCAGGAAAAGTGTTCTGACCAATCCCAGGTCTGATCCGGTCGTGTGGTGATCGGGTAACCCTGCACCCCGCCGATGTAACCCCCGTAGCCGAGGGGAATGAGATACACGTAGGGCACGCCAAAATCGGCCGGGCTAAGCGGACCGGTATCCACGCCCAGGCTCTGGGGATCGATCTTGTTCTGGATGCCCAGCAGTTGGGCGAAGCGGGTAAACCCGAGCCGGCTTTCCAGAATCTTGTTGTTTCCGAAGTTCGAGGTCCAACTCACGCCAG
The DNA here is from genome assembly GCA_041498365.1 of Terriglobia bacterium. Lineage (GTDB taxonomy): Bacteria > Acidobacteriota > Terriglobia > Terriglobales > Acidobacteriaceae > JAIQFF01. The sequence goes on from JBGQIG010000054.1 coordinate 1,160, forward strand.
CCATTTGCGCCCGCGACGGCGCCACTGAGTTAAACAAGTCCGCCGGATGGCCCGGGCTGGGCGGCAGGCCCGCAAAAGGTGGGGCGCTCTGGAAGCTGTCGCCGAGAATGTAGCGCACGGCAATCGAGTTCTTGTCGTTCGGCCGGTAATCGAATTTGACGCCGAAGGTGTTGGCGCTGGCAGTGGTTGGACTTTTGGCGATGAGTGTGCCACTAGGGTCGGTGGGGAAAAAATCGAGTAAGGCCTGACCGACGGGATCGGGCGTTAGTCCATTTGCCTCAATGTCGTCTAGCGCACCCTGAATTTCGTCCGGCGTGGGAACAGGCCGACTGCTCACCGCCAGCGACTTGTAACGCTGTCCCTCGTAGAAGAGGAACATGAAGGCCTTGTCTTTGACGATCGGGCCGCCAATCGTGGCGTTGAACTGATTGTTGTGGATGGGAGTCTTCTGTCCCTGGGAGAAATAGTTGGAAGCGTCGCCAAACCCGCTGTGGTTGACCCAGGTTCCCGACCCGTGCCAGGAGTTGGTGCCGCTCTTCATGTTCAGCAGAATCGGAGCGCCGCCCTTAACCCCGAACTCCGCAGAAGGCGTTTCCTGAATGCTCAGTTCCTCGATGGCCTCGGGAGGAAATAACACGGCGGGAATTCCAACGATGCCGGTCTCACCGATGGCTGAATCGCCATAATAGCGGTCGTTGTTGTACAGGCCGTCGATGAAGTAATTGTTCGACTCGACTTTGCTCCCGTTGATGCTGACCGCCTGGAATCCGCCGCCCGGAGTGCGCTGGACGCCCGGCGTGATGGCCAGAAGCGAATTGAAATCGCGTCCGTTGAGCGGGACGTTTTCGATTTTCTGGCTGTCTAAATAGTTGTTGTTGTTCGGGGAAAGTTCCACCAGCGGGGTTGTGCCTTCCACCTCGACGGTCTCCGTGCGTTGACCGATAGACAGCTTAAAGTTCGCTTGAATCACGGCACCTGCTTGAACGTTAGCCGTCTGAACCGCGGACTTGAAGCCTTCCGCCGAAGCCGTGACCTTGTAAGTGCCAATGGGAAGCTCTGGAATGCGGAAAGCGCCGGTACCGCTGGTGACACCCGAGCGGGAGAAATTCGTGCCGGTGTTCACCGCGGTGACAGTGACATTGGGGACTACGGCGCCGGTGGTGTCGGTCACATCGCCGGCGATGTCGCCCGTTATTCTCTGGGCCATTAGTGGCGAACCGGCGAAACAGCCCACGAGAAGAAGCAACACAAATGCGCACCGCAAAACCCGGCCCTGCGCCATACAGGTTCCTCTTTACAATGGATGTGACGACGACCGAACTAACTACGGAGTCTAGTTGCCCCGGTCAAGACCTATCAAGAAAAATGTACTGGAATTGAGATGACTACCGGTCATTTGCAATGAATAAAACCGATAGGACACATACAACAATTGCGAGGGACAGCTGGCAGGGCAACCCAGCGCTCCGAGTGCGCTGACAAGTCCTATGCGGGAAAAGAAGTTAGGGACAAGAACATCTCTAACCCAGAGGAGAATCGCTCATGCGGAAACGCGTGCGGACATGCTCGGAAAGCAGTTCGATTGCGCTGCGGTTGGCGACCGGATCGGCCTGAGCCAGATATTTCATGGCTTCCACCAGCAGGCGCTGGCCGTCCACATAGCGCGGATCGGGCGTGCGCTCACGGCGCTTGCGTCCAATCTTGGGAGGAACCGGGATGGTAAAAACCTTGGCCATGCAATTCGGGTATCCAGAGTGAAATTTCTAAGCGCGTTAACCAACGAAAAGCGGCGTCAGAGCAGTATACCGTCCCCCTGCCGGTTTTTCAGCCTCTATCTTTCATCTCCAGGCCCGTCTTCAGGCATCGTTTGAGTAGTCCCTATCAGCTCTGGGTGGATACAAATTTCGTCTTGGCGGTTGTTTTTAGCTTGAAAACCGCGTCGGGAATTTTTTCGTTTACTTTGATATCGAAATACTTAGCCAGGCGATAGTCGCCTGAGTTTCCGAAAAAAAACTGCTGTTGCACAGAAATCCCCCGTGCGGGGTCGATCCATAAAACGATGTGCTGGATGTTATTGCGGACGTTGACTGCCTTGGGAACCAGGCCCAGCTTCACGGTGTCCACGTCGTCGATTTTCTCGTTGCCCAGGTACTTTACATCGAAAGATTTCAGCAGGTCATGACCGCGGCCGCCGAAGCCCAGCACCAGAAAACTCTCGACTTCCTCGCGGTTCTTGCCGGTGTTGTAAGCCGTCACCTGCTCGATTTTGGGCTGGTAAACCTGCACCTTGGAGCCGTTGAACAACACATACTTCTGGTCCGGCTCAGTGATGTCTGCCGCCATCTGAATCTCATTGCCGGCCCGCCGGAAAAATACCTTTCCCTTCTGAGCCTCGTGCTCGTCCACCACCTTTTGGTATTGATCCCAGGTCACCCTGGCTTCGGTGGTGCGGAATCTTGCGGCGGCGTTGTCCATCTGGCCAAGAATTTTCTCCAAAACGGCATCGGATGAGGAATCCGCAGGCGATTGCGCCGCGCCGACCGTCGCCAGCCAAATCATCACCAGAACCAACCGGCAAAGTCCCTGCACGCGTTTCATGTTCCGCCTCGCTGACTGCGGGAGGAGTGCGCCACTACTCCTTCTGCACCCACACTTTGTAACTCACCACGCGTCCCTGGCGATCGCGCACCATTTCGTATCTGGTGATGCTCACTTCTCCGGCGATGGGCTCCACAATCCGCAGCAGTTCTCCCCGCACAGTCGCGTCATCCTTCGCGGAGATGGCAGCGCCGTCAATCTGAAAAATGAATCCACCGCCCGCCTCCGGAGTTATGACTACACCGGTTGGATGCGGATTGCGTTCCACCGGTTTATCGCGGAAGTTGATCCAGTAGGGTGAAAGAAAAACGAACAGCAGAATAAGGGTCACCATCACGTCATACTGGAGCGTGCCGCGCTCGTAGGACCAAAGAATGAAGTCGCGAATTGTGCGCCAGATCTTCGTCATGGGCACGGAGGGCGCGTCGGCAATGGTGGTGGTCATCCTGATCCCGGTCAAGTCTAGGCTCTGACTCCTTGCCTTGGCAAACTTGCTGCCTCGGTTCGTCGGCGCGGGCGAGTCGTCCGTGTCCACCACCGACCCCGCTAGAACTTCTTGGGTGTGATGCGGTCTGTACCCATGGCCGACTGCAAGGCCTCCGGGATGACCACACTGCCGTCTGCCTGCTGGTAGTTTTCGACGATCGCCAACCAGGTGCGGCCCACCGCCAGACCGCTTCCGTTCAGAGTGTGGACCAGCTCGCTCTTGTTCTTGCCTTCAGGACGGTAGCGAATATTAGCGCGCCGCGCCTGGAACGACTCGAAATTTGAGCACGACGAAATCTCGCGGAACAGTTGCTGTCCCGGCAGCCATACTTCGATGTCGTAAGTCTTGGCGGAGGAAAATCCCAGGTCGCCCGTGGAAAGAGCAACCACCCGGTAGTGCAAGCCGAGCTTCTGCAGCACCTCCTCGGCGTCATGGGTGAGCTTCTCCAGTTCCCCGTACGAATCATCGGGCCGCGTGAATTTCACCAGCTCGACTTTCTGGAACTGATGTTGCCGGATAATGCCGCGCACGTCTTTGCCGTAGGAACCAGCCTCGCTGCGGAAACAGGGAGTGTAAGCGGTCAGCGAAACCGGCAGTCGCGAAGCCTCCAGAACTTCGTCGCGGTAAAGATTGGTGACCGGCACCTCCGCCGTAGGAATCAGCCAGAGATCTTTTTCGCCGTGCGACACGCGGAAAAGATCAGAAGCAAATTTTGGCAACTGTCCGGTGCCATACATGGAATCGGAATTCACCAGATATGGCGGCAGCACCTCGGTATAGCCATGCTCACGGGTGTGCAGATCGAGCATGAAGCTGGCCAGCGCCCGCTCCAGCTTCGCACCCAGGTCCCAGTACACGGCAAAGCGTGCGCCCGAAAGTTTGGTGGCCCGTTCAAGATCGAGAATGCCGAGCTGCTCCCCCAACTCCCAGTGGGGCTTGGGAGTGAAATCGAATTGGGGCCGAGCGCCCCAGCGTCGGACTTCGACGTTGTCTTCCGGCGTCTTTCCAATGGGCACGCTGGGGTGGGGCAGATTAGGAATGCCAGACAGGACCTGCTGCAGGCGTGTCTCCAGTTCTGCGGCCACTTTCTCGAGTTGCTGGATGCGCTCCCGTAATTCCTTGGTTTCGGAGATTTGCGTGGCCGCATCCTGCCCACTTTTTTTCAGCTTGGCAATTTCTTCCGAGGCGCGGTTGCGCCGCGCCTTCGTGGTCTCGGCTTCAGTAATCGCGCGGCGACGCTCGGTATCTACCTTGCGGAAGTCCTTCAGCACTTCGCCTGGATCCATGCCACGCTGGCGCAGTTTTTCCTCGACCAGAGGCAGATTGTCGCGCACGAGGTTTAGATCAAGCATTGGAGTTCACTACTGTATCGAAAAAGGGGCGGCGAGTGCACGTAAGAGGCTGTTGCCCCATCCCCATGGGGACTTCATCCTGAGCGAGTTTGATCGTCCGCTTGCGGACGGTCAGGCGAGTCGAAGGACCCCTACGCCTGCACCGCTCTCATTTCTACAACGGGAACCTTGCAGGACACAAACAGTTCCGCAAAGCCGCTGGCAGCGATCTAGCCTATAGGGGTCCTTCGACTGCGCGGCTGCTTCGCCGTGCGAAGCAGCCACTCCGCTCAGGATGACAATTGGGTGGCATCCGCACTGCCGTGCGGGATTGGGAAATTTATCGGCCGTTCTTGGTCCGTTACGGCACAGGCTGTAAACTACACCGCAATGCGATCCCCTCTCCGCTTGGCAGTCTTCGGGCTTCTGTTGTGCTTCAGCCTCACCAGCGCGGGCTTCGGCTCCGCTTACAATGCGCGACCCAAGCTGGTTGTCATCCTTGTGATTGACCAGTTTCGCGGCGACTATCTGGAGCGTTACCGCGATCAATGGGGCGAAGGAGGTTTCCGTCTTCTGCTCGAGCGCGGCGCCAATTTTACCGACTGCAACTATGACTACGCCAACACCCGCACCGCCCCCGGGCATGCGACCCTGCTGACCGGAGCGTATACGAACGGCCACGGCATCATGGCCAACGAATGGTGGGACCCGCAGAAGAAGCGCATGGTCACCGCAGCCGATGACGACACGACAAAACTGGTTGGCATCGCCGGAAGCACGCCCGGGGCTTCGCCTCACTACCTGCTCGCCGATACGCTGGGAGACGAACTTAAATTGGCCACGCAGGGCAAGGCTCGTGTCTTCGGCATCGCCCTCAAGGATCGCGCTTCCGTCCTGCCCGCCGGCTTCGCGGCCGACGGCGCTTACTGGATTGACCGGAAAACCGGCGCCTGGATTACTTCAACCTACTATCGCAGCGAACTTCCCAAGTGGGCGCAGGATTTCAATGACAGCAAGCGGAGGGAGAAATACCTGAATCAGGAATGGAAGGATGGCAGCGGGAAGATCTTGCGAACGACCAAACCTGCCGAAGGCAAGGAAGGCAACTTCTACCAGCTGGTAGGGTCTACGCCTTACGGCAATGACTACGAGTTTGAATTCGCACGCGAACTCATCACGTACGAAAAGTTAGGTAATGGGCCGGCTACCGACCTGCTGATCGTCTCCCTGTCGGCCAATGATATTCTCGGCCATCAGGTGGGCCCCGATTCTCCGGAGACCCAGGCCATGGAACTGGCCACCGATCGGCAACTGGCTGGATTCTTCGAGTTCCTTGGACGCCAGCTCGGGCTGGCCAACGTCTGGATTGCGCTCTCCGCCGATCATGGGATTGCGCCGCTGCCCAGCGTTGCCGCCGGGCTCCACCTTCCGGCAGCCAGTGTTCCGGGCGACAAGATACGCGCACAAGTGAATAGCGCCCTGTCCGCCCGGCTTTCTCAACCGGCCGAATACGTAAAGAGCTTCGACTACGCGGTGGCCTGGTTGAACTCAGACGCTTTCGCATCTTTGAAGATGAAGGAAGAAGACGCAGAGCATGCTGTGGGAGAAGCGTTGAAGCAGGCCGGCTTGCGCGCATACTACACGCGCTCGCAGTTGGAGCGCGGTGATGTCCCGAATACAGAAACTGGATTGAAATATTTGCACAGTTATTCGCCTCTTGGCGGATGGTATGTGCTGGGGGTTGCCGCCCCGTACACGATAGGCTTCGTAGGCGGAACCGATCACGCTACCGCCTATACCTACGACACTCATGTGCCGCTGGCTTTTTATGGTCTTCCCTTCCAGCCGGGAACCTACCGTACCCACGCCGAGCCGGTCGACCTGGTGGCGACAATGGCTTCTTTGCTCGGCGTGAATGCGCCCACTCATGCCATGGGCCGCGTCCTGACCGAGGCCCTGGCTCCGCCCCATCGCCCGGCTAGTTCCATTCGTCATGGGATGGATCAGGAAGACCGGAGCATCCCCAATGCGGAAGGGCAGGGCTTCGCAGGAGGTTCACAGTGACCTCTCCTGCTCCCGGGGCCAGTCCTGATCTCAGCGTCAGCTTCGCCGGCATTCACTTGAAAAATCCTGTAATCGCGGCTAGCGGCACTTTTGGGTACGGCGTTGAATTCGAAGACGTAGTGCACCTCAACAAACTCGGCGGTTTCGTGGTCAAGGGACTTTCTGCGGAACCGATGGCCGGGAATCCTCCTCCGCGTTTGTACGAAACGCCTGCGGGCATGCTCAACGCGATTGGATTGCAAAACATCGGGGCGCGCGCGTTCATCGAAGAAAAATTGCCCAAACTGCGTAAGATGAAAAACATCGTCGTCTTCGCCAACGTGTTCGGCTACAGCCGCGAAGAGTACGAGCGAACCATTGAAATCCTGAACGAGGGTGAAGATATCGCCGCTTACGAACTGAACGTGTCCTGCCCCAACACGGTCGCCGGCGGCATCCAGTTTGGCAGCGATCCGCGAGCCCTGGACGAAGTGGTGAACACCGCCAAACGGATATCGCGGCGTCCGCTGATTGTGAAGCTCTCTCCTAACGTGACCAGCATTGCCCAGATGGCCCACGTGGCCCAGGAGGCGGGCGCGGATGCCGTCTCGCTGGTAAACACGTTTGTCGCCATGGCCATTGACCCGGAAACACGCAAGCCGCGCATCGCCAACGTGACTGCCGGCCTCTCGGGCCCGGCGATCAAGCCGATTGCGGTGCGCATGGTGTATGACGCCGCCGGAGCGGTGAACATTCCAGTCATCGGCATGGGCGGAATCTCGACCGCGGCAGATATCATCGAGTTCATGCTGGCCGGAGCCAGTGCGGTACAGATCGGAACCGCCAGCTTTTGGGACCCGGTCGCAACCGAAAAGATCGTAGGCGAACTGGAAAACTGGTGTGTGCTGCACCGCATAGAACGGGTGGCGGCATTGACCGGCGGCATGGTGATGGAGTGAGGTTTGGTAGCGCCGGCCTCCGGCCGGCCCGATGGGCGGGCGGGACGCCCGCCAGATAGCCGGTGCTGTCATGGGTAAAGTCGAAGGGACGACGCGCTAGGGACGAGGGCAGTGATTCCCGCTTACCACGGCCACCGCGCCAGGATCGCTCCCATCGCCAGATAGCACACTAACTGATAACCCGTATTGATCAGGTACAGCTTGGTTGACTGGTTGCCGAACAGCTTGGCAGTCAACTGCACCGTCGTCACAAAACCCAGCCAGATTGCGAAGCCGATTTTCATTCCGTAGAGGGCTGTGTTGACTGTCGTGGCGTCAATAATCTTGCCCAGAACGAAAGCGGACACCAGGCTGGCGACAAAAGAAATCGCGTAGCTCTTACCGGCACTCCGGCGCATCGCCTCCATCCTGGCCTTGTCTTCCGGATCGTAGCCCATCTCCACCATCCAGGGACGTGCGAAGAGCAACGGTGAATACCACACAAAGCCAACCACCATGGTGGCAATGGCAGCCGTGAGCACGGACCACAAGTTAACATTCATAAAGGTCATGTAATCTTCTCCGTAGGGAACTGAGGGCCAGCCATAGTATGCCGAGTTGTGCCGGTTGCAAACCAGAAAAGGGTGGTCTGCCGACGTGGCGACAGCCTTCCCGGCCGACCTCTCCTGCCACTTTCCGCCCGTCTGTTCATCTAAATGAATGCCACTATAATGAATGCCACTATAATGAACCAGGAGCCTTGTCTCTATGGCCAAAGCCACGTTTGCCGCAGGCTGTTTCTGGGGAGTAGAAGCCACTTTCCGCCAATTGCCGGGCGTGACCTCGACCCGGGTTGGCTATACCGGCGGTCACTTCGCCGAACCCACTTACAAGGACGTTTGCAGCGATCGCACCGGCCACGCCGAGGCCGTGGAGGTGGAATACGATCCCGCCAAGCTGTCATACGAGAAGCTGCTGGACGTGTTCTGGGAAAACCACGATCCCACCCAACTCAACCGGCAGGGTCCGGACTGGGGAACCCAGTACCGCTCGGCCATCTTTTTCCACACACCCGAGCAGGAAAGTGAAGCCAGGCTCTCGAAACAGGAACTGGAGAAGTCTGGCCGCTTCAAGAAGCCGATTGTGACCCAGATCGTTCCGGCGGTGACTTTCCATCTGGCCGAGGACTATCACCAGCAATATCTGGAAAAGCGCGGACTGGCAACCTGCCACATCAAGTGAGGAACTTGGATGTAGGCGCGAGCGTCCCTTCGACTTCGCTCAGGACAGGCCCGCTCGCGCGTCCCAAATCCCAATGACGCCGAATTCATGAATAGCCCCGCACGAGCGTGGACGCTCGCGCCTACATTCGCGGGTATAATTTCCGGTTCTGATGGTGAGGAGTGTTCATGAATCTTTCCGGCCGGGTTGCGCTGGTGACGGGGGCGTCGCAAGGCATTGGCCGCGCTTGCGCACTGAAGCTGGCCCAGTCCGGGGCCACCCTGGCGCTGGCGGCGCGCAGCCAGGAGAAGTTGCAGGCGGTGGTGGATGAAATTGCAGCGGCAGGAGGCAAGGCGGCGGCCTTCCCTTTGGACGTCAGCGATGAAGAGCAGATCAAGTCCGCCGCCAAGGCTGTGATCGCCCAGTTCGGCAAGATCGACATTCTAGTCAACAATGCCGGCATCACCCGCGACCAGCTCGTCATGCGCATGAAACGTGCCGACTGGGACAGCGTGCTGAACACCAATCTGACGTCGGCCTATCTCTGCATTCAGCAGGTGATCGGCTCAATGCTCAAGCAACGCTGGGGAAGGATCATCAACATAACCTCGATTTTTGGGCAGATGGGGCAAGCCGGACAAGCAAACTATTCGGCCTCAAAAGCCGGGTTGATCGGGCTGACCATGGCGATCGCCCGCGAAGTCAGCTCGCGTAACATAACTTGCAACGCCGTGGCTCCGGGCTTTGTCGAAACCGCCATGACCTCCGGGCTGGGCGACGACTTCAAGCAGAACGCGCTGAAGATGATCCCTCTGGGGCGTGTGGGTACGCCGGAAGATGTGGCGGGAGCAGTGGGGTTTCTGGCCTCGGAGGAAGCTTCGTATATCACCGGACACGTGTTGAACGTGAACGGAGGCATGTTAATGGGGTAGATAGAGGGAACGATCGCGTGGGGAATCCCAGACTTACCATGACCCAGGTGGAAACGCCTGCGCAGATCGCGCAGGCACGTGAACTTTTTCTCGAGTATGCTCAATCGCTTGGCTTCAGTTTGTGCTTTCAGGGCTTCGATCAAGAACTCGCCGGACTGCCGGGAGATTACGCTCCGCCCGGAGGACGGCTTCTGCTGGCGGAATATAGAGGCCAGCCCGCAGGCTGCGTCGCGTTGCACCAACTGGAGCCGGGAATCTGCGAGATGAAGCGGCTTTATCTTCGTCCGCAATTTCGGGGCAAGGGTCTGGGCCGCGTGCTGGCGGAAACCGTGATCGCGGAAGCCCGGACTATGGGGTGCCGAAAAATGCGCCTCGATACCGTCGAGCCGGTGATGCCGAACGCGGTGGCCATGTATCGGCGGCTCGGTTTCAGGGAGATCGAAGCTTATCGCCCCAACCCGATTGCAGGGGCGCTCTATATGGAACTGGAGTTGTAAGAACGAGGGCGGGACGCCGGCGCTAATAGGAAACCACCATGAAATTTGTTTTGTTGATTCCTTTGCTTGCGTTGTCGATTTCCAGCTTCGCTGCCACCGGAAAAACTGTTTCCTACAAGAGCGGCGATGAAAGCGTGCAGGGGATGCTCTACTCTCCCGAGGGGAAAGGTCCGTTTCCCGCAGTGGTGGTCATCCACGAATGGTGGGGACTGAATGACTGGGTAAAAGAACAGGCCGCCAAACTCGCCGCCGAGGGCTATGTAACCTTGGCGGTTGATCTGTATCGGGGCAAGGTCGCAACTACGCCGGATGAGGCCCACGAAATCATGCGTGGCGTTCCGGAAGACCGTGCCGCGCGCGATC